>JADYYV010000226.1 GCA_020853455.1 Alphaproteobacteria bacterium
CGCGCCAGCTGCGCGTGCCGGAAGGCGCTGCGATCATCCTGCTGCCCGCGCGCATCAGCCGCATCAAGGGGCATATGTATCTGCTCGACGCGATTGCCGCGCTGAAACGCCGCGACGTGTTCTGCGTGTTCCTCGGCTCCGACATCAACAATGAATCCTACCGCCGCGAACTCGACGATTATATCTCCGCCAAAGAACTGGGCGGGCAGGTACGCATCGAAACGAAATGCGACGATATGCCGGCGGCCTACATGATCTCGACCGTCGTCGCCGTGCCGTCGCTGGTGCCCGAAGGTTTCGGGCGTGTGCCGATCGAGGCGCAGGCCATGGGCCGCCCCTGCATCGCAACCGACCACGGCGGCGCGCGCGAAACGATCATCCGCGAAGAAACCGGCTGGCTGGTGCCCGTCGCCGACGTTCCCGCCATGACCGAGGCGCTGCAGGAAGCCATGAGCCTTGACGCGCGCGGCCGCGCGATGCTGGCAACCGCCGCCATGAACCATGTGGCCACCCATTTCACGAACGAACAAATGTGCCGCGCCACGCTGGACGTTTATGCCGAAGTGCTGGGGCAAAGCGTGCTGCAGGCGCAAATGCCCCGCGTTTCAAACGCTGCCCGCTAATAGCTAACGTCATCCCCGCGAAAGCGGGGATCCCATCGGCCTTAAGAATGAACAAGAGCTTTTTTGTGTACATCGTCACCAACAAGAAAGATGGCGTCCTCTACACGGGAATGAGCAGCGAGCTGACAGTGCGCAGCGCAAAGCATAAAGCGGCCTTTTATAAAGGCTTTTCCGCAAAGTATAACTGCAGCCGTCTCGTCTGGTTCGAAGCCAGCCCGACGGCGGAGGCGGCGATCCTGCGCGAAAAACAGATCAAAAAATGGAATCGGGCGTGGAAAATCGAGCTGATTGAAAAAGAAAACCCCGACTGGAGGGATTTGTACGATGACATTTCCTGAAGGCCCACGGGATCCCCGCGTACGCGGGGATGACACTTCACCGAAAAAAATCCTCGTCATTAAATTAAGCGCCCTTGGCGATTTCATCCTTGCGCTGGGATCGATGGCGGCGATACGGCGCGCGCACAGGGATGCGCATATCACGCTGCTGACCACGCGGCCCTTCGTCGATATCGCGCAGCGGTCGGGCTATTTCAACGAAATCATCGTCGACAGCCGCCCGAAAATGTTCAACGTCGCGGGCTGGCTGTATTTGTTCAAGATGCTCAATCGCGGCAATTTCGACCGCGTCTATGATTTGCAGCTGAATGACCGCTCGGCGGTTTATTACCATTTGATGCTGAAAAAGCCGGAATGGTCGGGGGTGATAAAAGGTGCGTCGCATTTTTACGCCAATCCCGACTGGCGGCAGATGCATGCCTTCCAGCGGCACAAAACCATGCTGGCGGAACTGGGCATGGAGGTTGCCATTCCCGACCTGTCATGGATGAAATCGGATATCGAATTTTTCGGCCTGAAGAAACCTTACGTCCTGCTTGTGCCGGGTTCCGCCCCCACCTGGCCGGAAAAACGCTGGCCGGCGATCCGCTACGGCGCGCTGGGATTTAAGCTGATTAAACAAGGTTACGACGTCGCCGTGCTGGGCACATCGGCAGAAGCCGAGGTGATCGAACGCGTCCTGAAATCCGGCCCCGGCATCATCGACCTGTCGGGCAAAACATCCCTTTATGATATCGCGACGCTGGCGCGGGGCGCGGCGGCGGCGGTCGGCAACGATACAGGCCCCACGCATCTGATCGCCATGTCCGGCTGCCCCACCATCGCGCTGTTTTCCGGCGCGTCGCATCCGGAATTATCCGCGCCTGTCGGCGATGCGGTCACGATCATCCAGTCGGATAATCTGAACGACATATCGCTCGACGACATCATGAAGAATTTCAAGCCGCGGGATGCCGCATGAACACGCTCGACGCGCGCGGCCTGATCTGCCCCTTGCCCGTGTTGAAGGCGCGTAAAATTCTGCTGTCGCTGCCCGCAGGCGCGCTCTTACGCGTCAGCGTGACGGATGCGAATGCCGAAAAAGACTTCCCGCTTTTCTGCGCCGAAAGCGGCCACCGGCTGGTCTCCATCGAATCACGTGACGGCTTTACCGACGTCACGCTGGAATGCCGCCGCCCCGCCTTGTAACCCCGATATCTTTTATTTTCAGTACCTTCGCTAACCCCTTGATCTAAAGGGTTGCAATAGTTTTTCATATTCTATAAAAGAAACGGCTTAGCAGCCATCCGGCTTTACATCCCACCAACAACTTTGAGGTCTCTGCATAAATCATGGAAACGAATAATTCGTTCAAAGTCCCTTCGGGCATTCTCGGCCGCGTTACCGGCCCCATCGTCATGATCGGCTTCGGCTCGATCGGTCGCGGTACGCTCCCCCTCCTCGAACGCCATATAGATTTTGACCGAAAACGCTTCGTCGTGATTGATCCGGACGACACCCACCGCAAGCTGCTGGATGACCGCGGCATTCAATACATCAAGGCGCATGTCACCGCCGAAAATTACCGCGAACTGCTGACGCCGCTTTTGACAAACGGCGAAGGGCAGGGCTTCTGCGTCAACCTGTCTGTCGATGTGTCGTCGCTGGATGTCATGAAACTCTGCCGCGAGAAAAACTGCCTCTATGTCGACACCGTCGTCGAACCGTGGCTCGGCTTTTACTTCGACGATAAACTGGATACCGGCGACCGTTCCAACTACGCGCTGCGCGAAGCGGTGCTGCATGAGCGCCGCAATAACCCGGGCGGCGCAACCGCGCTGTCGTGCTGCGGCGCAAACCCCGGCATGGTGTCGTGGTTCGTGAAACAGGCGCTGGTCAACCTTGCGACCGACATGAAGCTTGAATTCACCCAGCCGAAAACGCGCGAAGACTGGGCGAAGCTGATGCAGAAAGCGGGCGTGAAGGGCATCCATATCGCCGAGCGCGACACGCAGCGATCCAAAAACCCGAAGCCGATGGGCACGTTCATCAACACATGGTCGGTCGAGGGCTTCGTGTCCGAATGCATGCAGCCCGCCGTGCTTTGCTGGGGAAGCCATGAAAAATGGCTGCCGAAAAACGCCGTGAAACATACCAAAGGCTGCCAGGCCGCGATTTACCTGATGCAGCCGGGCGCGAATACCCGTCTGCACAGCTGGTGCCCGACGCCGGGCCCGCAATACGCGCTGCTGGTGACGCATAACGAGGCGATTTCGATTTCCGATTATTTCACCGTCGGCGCGGGAGATGCGCCCGAATACCGCCCCACCTGCCATTACGCCTACCGCCCGTCGAACGACGCGCTGCTGTCGGTCGATGAAATGTTCGGCTCCGCCGGCAAGGTGCAGGAAAAATTCCACATCCTCGACGAAAAAGAAATCGTCGACGGATCGGACGAACTGGGCGTGCTGCTGTATGGCCATGCGAAAAACGCCTACTGGTTCGGATCGCAGCTGACGATCGAGGAAGCGCGCGCGCTTGCCCCGTACCAGAACGCGACCGGCATGCAGGTGACCTCCGCCGTGCTGGCGGGCATGGTCTGGGCGCTGGAAAACCCCGCAAAAGGCATCGTGGAATCCGATGAAATGGATTACACGCGCTGCCTTGAACTACAGCTGCCGTATCTGGGCCCCGTGAAGGGCTATTACACGGACTGGAACCCGCTGAAGAACCGCGGCACGCTGTTCCCCGAGGATTTGGATGAAACCGATCCCTGGCAGTTCAGGAACATCCTGTACCGGACCTAAAATTTAAAACGGATTTGCCATCATGGGCGGGTTCGGCACATCGCCGATTGCTGCGGGCGTATTGTTGTTCGCGGCAACGGGCTTCGGGCGCGTATCCGTGCTGGCGGTGTAATAATCGTCGCGCAGCAGGCTGCGGTTGCCCGCCTCCAGCAGGTATGATTTCGCCGATGCGCCGTCCAGCTTTTCGACCCATGAAATGTCGAGCGGCTTTTCGGCCATGTTGTGGTTCTTGAAAATCTCGCGGCCTTTCGCCAGGAAAGGGATCATGTTGTCCGCCGTCGCCTCGTTATATCCGGCAAGGCGCGCGGGGTTGCTGAACCATGTGTCGAAGGCGATGCGCTTGGCCGTGCCGTTGTCGATGCTGGACGGATCAGCGGTCGCCATCGCCTCGTACGCGTCGCAGATATCCTTGTAGCCCGCCAGGCGGCGTTCCACGGGCCGGCGTCGCCCTGTTGTTTCAAGGCCCATGTGACCTCGGTGCAGAGCGCCTGCGCATCGGCCTCCGCCGCGCGGTAGAACAGGATGTATTCCTTTTCCGACAGGATGCGGTCGGGATTGCCGACCTTTGACAGGTGCTGGTTCAGGTGGCCGGTTTCATGCACGATCGCCTGCAACAGGTTGTCGTCGGTCAGGCCGCGCTTCAGGAGGATCTTGGGGTTCTGGTAGAAATATTCGCCGTCCCTGACGGTCGTGATCGTCAGCGTCGACGCCGCCCAGTTGACGGGGTCGTCCAGCAGCTCGATGGTCACGTTATTCTGGTTCAGGAAGGTCACGACGCTGTCGCCCTCCGGCACGCCGGCGATGCGGGCCTTGATCGCCTCGATGCGCGCATCGTCGCGCGCGGCCGTCGCGGCGGCGCTGTTCGCTGGATCGGCAGATGAATTGTTGAATTCTTCTTTCAATCGAGGCTTCCATAACCAAATTTTCTTGCTTGAGGCATTATATCAAGGCAAGGCGGGGCGGAAAGGGTTTTCTGGTTAAAATCTTGAAATTAACGGGCGATTTCAATGACTTTGCTGCGCCGCAATATGCCGAAATATGCCTGTTCCCGAGAATCCGCCCGGCCTGCGGTTTTTGGCGCGGCCGCGACGCTGTGCGCTTTTCTGTAAACGCCGCGCAGAAATTTTATCAAGATTTTACCGGCCGTTACCCAAAGCGCGCCCCCGCGTAAAGGTCTTTTAACCACTTGCATGGCTATGATGATACTTGGGCTGTCCAGCCCGGGTTCACAACCTGAAGCGATTCCGCATTCGGGGTTTCATAGAGAGGGAGTTAACAATGACCAAGATCAAGATGCTTGTGATGGGCGCGATGATGGCCGGTTTCGTGGCCGGCGCCGTGCCTGCGGCAATCGCGGATTCCACGCCCGCGCTGCACAGCGAATACGGCTACCAGAACGACCGCAGCGTCAAGAAGCGCGTGGCCGAGCCGAAATTCATGAAGAAAGAGCATCACAAGAAAAAGCACGCCAAAAAGCATCACAAGAAAATGAAAAAGAAAATGAAGAAGGCGGAAGCGAACCACCACAACTATCCCAATGAATGCAACAAGCCGCCCTGCAACGGCACCAGCAACTAACCGCTAGCGTTTCTTCTTTAAGGCCCGCGCCGTTATCGCATCCCCCATAAAACGCGGCAATGCCGTGATGACCATGATCATCGCGCGCATCTGCCAGGGGAAGGCGATCACGGCGCGGTTCTTTTGCAATCCATCGCGGATGATGCGGACGGCCTTTGCCGGTTCCATCATGAACGGCATCGCAAAATCATTCGCGTCGGTCAGCGGCGTGCGCACGAAGCCCGGGAACACCACATTCACCTCCAGATTGTCGCGCGCCAGCAAGGGGCGCAGCGCCTCGCCATAGGCGCGCACGGCGTTTTTCGCGGTCGAATAGGCGGGGGCGGAGGGCAGCCCGCGAAAACCGGCGATAGAACTCATCAAGACAATCTGGCCGGATTTGCGCGCGCGCATCCGGTCGATCAGCGGGTTCACGGTGTTGAACATGCCGTCGATATTGGTCGCGATGATATTGCGCAGCAACGTCTCCACATCGTCGCCAGCCTTGCCATGCCCGCCGGAAATGCCGGCATTGGCGACCGCCACGTCGATGGGCGTCGCATTGTCCCATTCGGCAAGCTGCGCGGCGAATTCCGCGCGCGCGGTGACGGGAATGTTGGTGGTCTTGACGGCAGCGCCCCTGGCCGCGCATTCCGCCGCGATATCCGCCAGCCGTTTTTCATCGCGCCCCGTCAGCAGCAGCAAAATGCCCGCCGCCGCATAGGACAAAGCCAGTTCCCGCCCAATGCCGCTGGACGCGCCGGTGATCAGGATTGTCTTCGGGTTTTTCATATATTCCGCCGTCAGGCTTGTTTCGGGGCAGGGGGCGCGATATAAACGTGTTACAGATTCTATAAATCAAGCACCTGCGACTGGCAATGAAAACAGACGGCCAAGAATCCGCCCATTCCGACGATACGCCCCATACGCCGACGCATGGCATGAAGCGGCGCGGCATGATGCTGGTGCTGGCCTCGCCGCCCGGCGGCGGCAAGACGTCGATTTCCCGCGAAATCGCCAAGCGCGACCCCAAGACGATGATTTCCGTTTCCGCCACCACCCGCGCCAAGCGCCCGGGGGAGGAAGACGGCAAGCATTACTATTTCGTCACCCGCCCGAAATTCGAAGAAATGGTGTCGAACGGCGAAATGCTGGAATACGCGCTGGTCTATAACAGCCAGATGTACGGCACGCCGAAAGCGCCCGTGGAAGAAGCGCTGAACCGCGGCATCGACGTGATGTTCGATGTCGATTGGCAGGGCAACCGGTCATTGTCGGCGACCGCGCATGAAGACGTCGTTTCCGTGTTCATCCTGCCGCCCAGCTGGGACGCGCTTGCGACCCGCCTGCACAACCGCGCGCAGGACAGCGAGGAAGAAATCACCAAGCGCCTTGCCAAGGCCAAGGATGAAATCTCGCATTACAAGGAATTCCAGTACATCCTCGTGAACCATGAATTCGAGAACAGCGTTGAGCGTTTGCGCTCCATCATCGACGGCGAACGCCTGAAACGCCACCGCCTGCGCGGCATCGACGATTTCGTCAGCAAGCTGAAGCCGGGCAAGTAATCAGTTTTTATACGCGATCCGGCGCAAGCTCATCGCCAGCAGCAGCATCATCACGAACGGGCCGGGCGGCAGGTACAGCATGCCAAGGCTGCGCGACAGAAGCGGCAGCAGGAACACCGCCATCAGCAGCGTTTTTTCCCACGGGCGGAAACCTTTTTCCATGCCGCAGGCCGCCAGCCACGCGACGGGCAGCGCCAGCGCGACAAGGTCGTAATCAAGGATATACGGCGTCGCCAGCAGGCTGGCGGTCACCAGCACCGCGCCCTGCAGCCGGATATCGGTTTTCTGTTTCCATGCCCATGCGACCGCCATCGCGGCGACCAGCGCGAACAGGCCTTGCGCGGCATAAGCAAGCTCGATAGATCCGCCCCACATGCGCATGACGGAAAAAATGCTCTGGATTTTTTCCCAGCCGGTCGATCCCTGTTCCAGCACGATGCCGCGCGTCAGTTTCAGGCTGTTGAGAAAGGCGAGCCATGTTTCCTCGCCGAAGAATTTATACGATGCCAGCGCGGTCAGCGCGACCGTCATGGCGGCCGCGTAAATCGCGCGCCAGTGCCAGCCCATCAATAATGCCACGGGGATCAGGATGCCGAATTGCGGCTTGTAGGCCAGCAGGCCGAACAATACCCCCGCCAGATAGGGCCGCGTGCCCAGCAGCATCACGCCGCCGCCGATCAGGGCTGCGGTAATAAACCCGTTCTGCCCGTGCCCCAGATTGATAAACACGGCGGGAAAGGCCAGCGCAAGGTAGACGGATTCACGCGTTGGCAGCGCGCGTCGCACCGCCGCCACATACAACGGCAGTGTCGCCGCCATCCACGCGAACAGCGCGCCGCCATAGGGCAGCAGCGCCAGCAGGCTCGCGATCATCAGGAACATCGGCGGGTAATGCCAGCCGTAATAGGGGATTTCGACGCCGTTATGCCACGGCAGCGCGGCGTTCTGCACGGCGCGGTGCTTGTTCCAGTCATAGGCCTCGGCGGCGCGGCCTTCGTTGGCCATTTTTCCGGCCGCCCAGACATTCATGAAATCGGTGCCGACAGGCCGGTTGAGCGGATCGACCATGCCCGTGCTGAGCGCAAGGTAAAGCGCAATCGTGATGGCGTACAGCGTCAGGAAAATTTTAGGATATGCGTTCAGCCGGCGGCGGTTCAGCCAGTCGGCGCTGCGCCAGAAATCACGCATCGCGCGGCGCCTTAGACATGTCGCGCAGCGCGTGTGCCATGCGCACGAAACCCGCGATGTCGATTTCCTCCGCCCGCGCGGTGCCAGGGACTTGCGATTTTTCCAGCAGCTGTTCCACATTCACGCCCAGCGATTTCAGGCTCTGGCGCAGCATCTTGCGGCGCTGGCCGAAGGCGGCGGCGGTCAGGCGTTCCATGACGGCGATATCCAGGTCGTCCGTGCGCGGCTTCGGGCGCAGGTTGATGACGGTCGAGGTGACCTTCGGCGGCGGCGTGAAGGCCTGCGGCGAAATGTCGAATTGCTGTTCCGCATGGCAGAGCCATTGCGTGAGGACGGACAGCCGCCCGTAATCTTTCGTGCGCGTCTCCGCCGTCAGCCGCTCCGCGACTTCCTTCTGGAACATCAAGGTAAAGCTTTCGAACAGCGGAAGATTTTTCAGCCAGCCGATCATCAGCGTGGTCGCGATGTTATAGGGCAGGTTGGCGACGATGGCGCGGGGCGCGGGGCAGATGGTTTCGTAATCCACTTTCAGCGCGTCGTCGGCATGCAGGATCAGGCGGCCGTCCGTTGCCTCCACCAGTTCCTGCAATGCCGCCACGCAGCGGTCGTCGCGTTCGATGGCGTGAATTTTGACGGCACCCGTTTCCAGCAGCCCGCGCGTCAGGCCGCCGGGGCCGGGGCCCACCTCGATCACGTTCATGCCGTCCAGATTGCCGCCCGCATGGGCGATGCGCGAGGTGAGGTTGAGGTCGAGCAGGAAGTTCTGGCCAAGCGACCGCTTCGCCATCAAGCCGTGACGCTCGATGACTTCGCGCAAGGGCGGCAGTTTGTCAGATGCGTTTTTCAATATAGGCCGTTGCCCGCAGGTCTTTCAGGTAACGCTCCGCCATCTGGTCAAGGCGTTTCAGGCCAAGGTCGGATGCGATCTGGTTGCGCGACGCGTCTTCCGCAGCAGCGGGTGCGGCGGCGGGCGTTGCGGCTGCTGCTGCTTCCGGCTGCGCGGGGGCTGCCGGTGCTTCCGCCGCTTTTTCAGGCTCTGCTGCGGGTGCGGCGGCGGTTTCGGGCGCGGGCGTTGCGGGCGTCGCAGGTGTCGCTTCGGTGCGGCTGCAAACCATATAGACCGCGATGCCCGATTGCGTGCGCACGGGCGCGCTCAGTTCATTGTCGCCCAGCGGCGCGACGGCGGTGCGGATATCGGGCGGCAGGTTTTCCAGTTTCTGCATGCCAAGGTCGCTGCGGTCCGACGTGCCGTAATCGGCGGCCTTTGCGGCCATATCGTCGCAGGACGCCAGTTCCGATTTCAGGCTGGCGGCGCGGGCGGTTTTGGCGGCGAGTTCGGCCTGCGCCTCGCGCGGTGCTGCGGGGATGATGATCTGCATCAGGTGCAGCGCGGCCTCGACCGCCGGTTTTGCCTCCACGGGCGCGGCAGGCGCGGGCGCGGCGGCCGGCACAGCGGAGGGCGTTGCGGGGGCGGGCGGTGCCGCGGGTTTTTCGCTGGCGACGCTGCCGCCGTCGCGCTTGTCGCGC
>JADYYV010000227.1 GCA_020853455.1 Alphaproteobacteria bacterium
AACCGGCAAGGAGCAGCAGATCCGCATCCAGGCCTCGGGCGGCCTGTCGGATGCTGACATCAAGCGCATGGTGAAGGAAGCGGAAGAAAACGCCTCCGAAGACAAAAACCGCAAGGAAGCGGCGGAAACCAAGAACCGCGCGGAATCCCTCGTCCACTCGGCGGAAAAAACGCTGAAGGACGCGGGCGACAAGGCGCCTGCGGCGGAGCGCATGGCGGTTGAAAATGCCGTCGCGTCGCTCAAGGAAGTCATGGGCGGCGATGATCTCGCGACGATCCGCAAGAAAACGGAATCGCTGCAGGAAGCATCGATGAAACTGGGCGAGCTGCTGTACAAAGAAGGCGGCGACCAGGGCCCCGGCCCCGATATGTCCGGCATGGGCGGCGGTTCAGGCCCGAACGAATTCGGCGGCGGCACCGAACCCGGCGACGCGCGCGCGAAGGATGACTCCGACGTTGTCGACGCGGAATTCACCGAAGTCGATGAAAACGGCAAAAAGAAATCCGCGGGTTAATTTTTTGCGGATCATCTCCGAAAGCATACAAGGGAAGGCGGTTCGAAAACCGCCTTCCCGCTTCGGTATAGGGCATGAATAATGGCGAAAAAAGATTATTACCAGCTTCTGAACGTGGACAAGAAAGCCAGCGCGGACGAGCTTAAAAAAGCTTACCGCAAGCTGGCGATGCAGTATCACCCCGACAAAAACCCGGGCAACAAAGAAGCGGAAGCGAAATTCAAGGAAATCAGCGAAGCCTATGGCATCCTGTCGGATGATCAGAAACGTGCGGCCTATGACCGTTTCGGCCATGGCGCGTTCGACGGCGGCATGGGCGGCGGCGGTGGCCGCGGCGCGGGTGCCGGCGGCATGGGCGGCTTTGGCGGCGCCGGATTTTCCGACATTTTCGAGGAAATGTTCGGCGACTTCATGGGGCAGCAGGCGGGCGGCGGCCGTGCGCGCGGCGGCGGTGAATCCGCACGGCGCGGCGCGGATCTCAGCCACGAATTCGAAGTGACGCTGGAGGAAGCTTTCGCGGGCAAGGAAGCAAAGGTCAAAACCGCGAGTTTTAATGCCTGCGGCGGCTGCAACGGCTCCGGCGCGGAAAAAGGCACCAAGCCCGAGGTGTGCGACACCTGCCGCGGCACGGGCCGCATCCGCGCGCAACAAGGATTTTTCACGGTCGAGCGCACCTGCCCCGGTTGCGGCGGCCAAGGGCAGACGATCAAGACCCCCTGCCATATCTGCGGCGGATCGGGCCGTAACCGCCAGGAAAAAACGCTGCAGGTATCCATCCCTGCGGGCATCGAGGACGGCACCAGAATTCGTCTTGCCGGTGAAGGCGAAGCGGGCGTGCGCGGCGGTCCTGCGGGCGACCTATACGTATTCCTCTCCATCCGTCCGCACCGTTTCTTCCAGCGCGAGGCTTCCAACCTGTTCTGCCGCGTACCCGTGCCCATGACGACTGTGGCGCTGGGCGGCACGATCGAAGTGCCGACGATTGACGGCAAGCGCATGAAGGTCACCATCCCCGCCGGCACGCAAACCGGCCAGCAATTCAGGCTGAAGGGCAAGGGCATGACGATTTTGCGCTCCCCCGTGCGCGGCGACATGTTCGTCGAAGTGCTGGTGGAAACGCCCGTCAACCTGACCAAGAAACAAAAAGAGCTGCTGCAGCAATTCGCCGGCGACGCGCCCGACGACAAGACCAACCCGCAGTCATCCAGCTTCTTCGCCAAGGTCAAAGACCTTTGGGAAGACCTGAAAGATTAAGAAGGATAACGCCATGACAAACCTCGACCCCGCCGCCAACGACGAACTGCCCGAAGATATCAATCCTGTGCCGGAAGAGCCCGCGGAAGACGGCGGCCTTGCCGCAGCGCAGGCGAAAATCGCGGAGCTGGAAAAGAAAGTGGCCGAGATCAAGGATCAGGCGCTGCGCGCGCTGGCCGAGGCGGAAAACACCCGCAAGCGGTCGGAGCGCGACCGTCAGGATACCGCGAAATTCGCCAATGCGTCCTTTGCCCGCGACCTGCTGAGCGTCGCGGATAACCTGCGCCGCGCGCTGTCGGCGATCACGCCGGAATCGCGCGAGGCGAACCCGGAGCTGAAAAACATCTATACCGGCGTCGAAATGACCGAGCGCGAGCTGCTGAATATGTTCGAGCGCAACAACATCCGCAAGGTCGAGCCGATGGGGCAGAAATTCGACCCCAACCTGCATGAAGTTCTGTTCGAGGCCGAAGTGCCCGGCGCCGCGCCCGGCGTGGTTGTGCAGGTGATCGAACCCGGCTACACCCTGCACGAACGCCTGCTGCGCCCCGCGCGCGTCGGTGTCGCCAAGGGAACGGAAACCGGTTCCGGCAGCAACGTCGACCAGGAAGTTTAATCCCGCATGGCGCGCCCGCCCCGCCTTCGCCGCATTTTTACCTCGACCGACGAATTAATGGTCGCGGCGCATGAAGGCGATCCGCAGGCGCAGAACGAGCTGGCGACGGCGTACGCGACGGGTAACGGCATCAAGAAAAACCGGCTCGAGGCGCTGAAGCTGTGGCAGCAGGCGGCCGAAGGCGGCGACCCCGTGGCGATGGAGCGCGTCGCCGAAGTGTTCCGCACCGGCGAAGTGCTGCTGGAAAAAGTCACCCCCATCGACCTCACCCGCGCGATCACCTGGTACAAAAAAGCGGCCAAGGCCGGCAACCATGACGCGCTGTTCGGGCTGGCCCGCGTTTATCAGCAGCAGCAGGAATTCCGCCTTGCGCTGGAGACGTTCAAGGAATCCGCCTATACCTACGGCAAACGCGAGGCGCTGCGCGAATACGGGTTGTGCCTTTATCACGGCAACGGCTGCGCGCCCAATATCGACGAGGGCCGCAAATTGCTGGCCGATGCCGCGTTGATGGACGCCGATTACAGCGAAAACGGCGCGAAATACCTTGAACAGAATTACGGCGTGCGCGTGCCGATGCCGGCGGATGACGCCGAACGCGCGGCGCGCGGCGACGCGCTCGACCGTTTCCAGTTCGGCTGCCTGATGAAGCGCGCGGACGCGGGCGATGTGGATGCGCAGGTCGAGCTGGCGCATAAATACATCTTCGGCGGCAAGCGCGTCGAAATGAACCGCGATAAATCCTATTTCTGGTTCGGCCGCGCCGCCGAAGCGGGCGACGCCGAAGCGCAGTATGAAATGGGGCGTGCCGCCGAAGCCGGCAGCATGGGCCGCCCGCGCGATTTATACGAAGCCTTCGGCTGGTTCAAAAAATCCGCCGACCAGGGATTCCGCGAAGGCCTGCGCGAGGCCGGGCGCTGCCTGTATCTGGGCGAGGGGACGGCGCAGGATTTCAAGGCCGCCGCGCCTTATTTCGAACGCGCGGTAAAGCAGCGCGACACGGAAGCGATGGTATTCCTCGGCAAGATGCTGCAAAACGGCAACGGCGTGAACAAGGATGCGGCGCGCGGGCAGGCGCTGATCGACCGCGCGCTGGACGAAGACAAAAAAGGCATCGGACTTGCGCGCATCCGCCTGATGATGCTGGAAGGCGTCGAAGAACCCCCGCCCAGGACGAAGCCGAAAAAGAAATAGCGGATAAAAAAATAAGGGGCAGATGCCCCTTATTTTTTTTATCTGAACGATTTGCGCCGCTTACATTTCCGGCGGCGTGACAACGACTTTCGCGTTGCGGACGATGCGGCTGTTGAGTTCGTAGCCCTTCAGCGGCACGGCAACGACCGTTTCGGGCTCCACGCCCGGCACGACCTGCGTCGTCAGCGCTTCGTGCCTTTCGGCATCAAACGGCTGGTTAAGCGGGTTGATCTGGGTGACGCCGTATTTGTTGAACACGGCGCGAACGCCGTCGAGCGTCGTATCGACGACTTTCGCAAGCGATTCAAAGTTGGGGTCTGCCGCGCGGCTTTTCTTGTCCATCATTTGCTGGCCAAGCTCCAGCGTGTCGATGACGGGCATCAGTTCCTTCAGCGTCTTTTCGACGGCGAACTGCTTGTCGTCTTCGCGTTTCGCTTCGCTGCGGGCCAGCAGGTTTTTGCTTTCCTCGAGGCGCTTGGACAAGATCAGGTTGTCGCCCTGCGCGCGCTGGACGGTCGAAGACAGGCTGACGACCTGCGCGTTCAGCATGTCGCGCTCCGCCTTCAGGCCTTCAAGCGTTTCGCTGCCGGCGTCGGCCGCGGGTGCGGCGGGCTTGTCTTCGGCTTTGGGCGCGTCGGGCGCGGGTGCGGCGGTTTTCGCGGCTTCCGCTGCGGGTGCGGCGGGCGCGGCTTCATCGCCCGGCTTCACGCCGTATTTGTTGAACACGTTGGTCAGCTGCGACAGCGTGCTTTCGACGCCCTTGGTCAGCTTGTCGAGCTTCGGGTTCGCCGCGCGCTCGTTCGCGTCGATTTCGGCAAGACCCGCCTGCATGGCGGTGGCCGTGGGCAGCAGGTCGCGCAGCAGCGCGATCCCGGCCGCTTTTTTATCCGCGCTCACAAGATTGTCGATATTGGCCAGCGCCGCCTTGGACTCCTCGGTGC
>JADYYV010000228.1 GCA_020853455.1 Alphaproteobacteria bacterium
GTGCGCGAACTGGAAAACATGTTCGAACAGCGCCGCGTGCATCCGGCGAAACTGGTTGCCGCCAACGCTGACTCGGCCTCGCCCGAATTGCTGTCGGCCATTTTGCTGATCGACTGCGTGCGCTCCCCGCTCGATTACAAAAATATCGCGACCAAATTCGGCGACACGGTTGCCAACCTGATCGCGGAAGTGGTGCATATCGACGCTTACCCGTCGGAGCGCGACAACAACCTTGCCAAGGCATCACCCGACACGAAACGCGCCTATGAAGGCCTGCTCATCACCAGCCTCGAGCAGATCGTGAAACAGATCGCGCAGCAGGCGAAGGAAAACCCCGGCCAGAAAATCATGTTCCCCCCGGGCCAGGAAGAACAGCTGTACGATGATGTGAAGGGCGTCTGGGGCAACGACAAGAAACTCGACAAAAAATTCATGGACGCGTTCAACAAAGCGGCAGGTGCCGCGCAGTCCCCCTACAGCCTCGAAATCGGCTTGCAGGGCGAACTCGAACTCGTCAAGGGCAGCATCGCAAAACCGACCGGCCCGAAACCGCCCAAGCCCCCGAAAGGCCCGGGCGGCCCCGGCGGCATCGGCGGAGACGTATTTTAAAACGTCGGGGATGTGTTTTAATCTCCCGAGTCGTGCCGGATTCGCACGATTTGCGCGTTAAAACGCGTTGTCACGGAATGTAACAGCGATAACAAAAAAGCGGGGGCGGGCAACTTCCCCCGTTTTTTCATGCCGATGATTCATATAACGCGTTGTCACGCGCTGTTACGAAAAAAACGGTTGAAACTTGAGGTCAAAGTTGAGAGAATCTAATCAGGCTCAAGAAGTGCGAGAGTGGAAAGCCAAAAGAAAATCAAATCTGAAAAAATCAAAAAACCGAAGTAACCGCCGCGAGGCGGTTTTTTTGCGCCGCAAGGCGCCCATACCGGCGAAAGCCGGTATCCAGTCCGTAAAATTTCTACCGCAATATTTCGAGATAGAAGTTTTATAAACTGGATCCCGATTTTCATCGGGATGGGCTTCGCGGCCAAAACATCCGTTCAACATCGCGCCTTTGACTCTGAAATGACTCAGGAAAATATTTTCGCTTGCAAAGGCGAATCGGTTTTGTCATGTTGCCCTCAATAAAAACAAAAAGACTTTCGAATACACCCGACCGAAGCGGAGACCACCCCTTGATGATGCGAGCACCACGCCACCGGCGCGCCAGCTGGATGCGCGAGATCGGCGAATCCAAGATCGATATGGGCCTGATCGCGCCGATGTCGCCGGGCGCGCTCGATATGTCGCTCTACACCGCCGTTGCCGAAGACGACCACCGCGCCGTGCGCAACTGCACCGGCGCGAACCCCGATATGCAGGCGGACGGCAAGCTGGGCGAACCGTCCGGCACGCTGCTCCATTTCGCCGCGCGCCATGCGTCCCTTAAAACCGTGATCGCGCTGCTGAATCTGGGCGCAGATCCTTTCGCGGTCGATGAAGACGGCAAAACCGCGCGTCAGGCGGCGGATGACCGCCCGACCGGCAACCGCGTGCGCACCGTGCTGGCGCTGTGGGAAAAGAAGAAACTGAACGGCGATACCTCGCCGCTGCTGGAAGGCGAAGAGGATTTTTCCATCCTCGACCGCCACGCGGCATCTTAATTTTCCGCCACGCGGCGTCTTAAAACTAACCGACTTTCGTCAGCGATTTCAGGAAGGCGATCAGCAGCGCGCCGCCCATGCCGGTCTGCGGGTGCAGCTTGTCTTCCAGAATATGCGCGGCGTTGCGGGTGTGCAGCGCGGCGTCGGCGCGCAGGGCCTGCAACACGGCGGCGGCGGCGGTCGCGCCCTTGCCGTCCAGCAGCACGGGAATATGCGCAAGGCGCGCCGCGATCAGCGCGCCCATGATGGCCGCGATATCAAGGCCGCCGGAGTTCAGCAGCGCCTCCAGCGGCGGGGTGCCGGATTTGATGCTCTCGATAATTTTCTCGCCCGCGTTTTCGGCGGCGGGGTTGAGCGCGGCCACCACCAGCAGATCGATGCCGGGCTGCACCGCCATCAAGCCGTAAGATGTCGCATGGGCGGCGTCGGCGGCCTGCAGCGCGGCTTCCTGCCGGAAATCGCGCGGCGCGGATTCCGACGCCATCTCGTAGACCTGCAAATCGGCATTGGCATCCTGCGCCAGCGGCGACAGGGCATGCGTGCCGGAGCTGAGTTGTTTTAACGCCTCGGCAAGGCCGGTCTGTTTTTCGGGGAACGCGCCGTGCGGCGCCATGAACAGCGCGATGCGCGGGTGGCGGATATCGGGTTTTTGCCTGTACTGCGCCGCCGCCAGCCAGCGCCAGACATCGGCGTATTTGCCCAGCTTGTCGCCGCCAGCCGTCACGGGCGGCATTTCGGGCAGCACATGGCGCACCATTTCGGCGATTTCGGCAAGATCGACGCCGGGCGGGGGCGGGGCGGTTTCGGTCGGGCTGTCTGTCACGGCTTGGGTTTCTCGCATTTCGGGTAGCGGGCATCGCCGGGCTCGACACGTTTCCATGTCTCGGTCTGGCTGAAGATGCCCTTGGTGAATTTGACGCGCATGGTTTTGTCGTCGATGCCGGACGCATCGACGCCCACATCCATGCCCATGCCGCGCAGTTCCATGCGTCCCTGCCAGTGGCCGGGCGCGACTTTCTGGAACTGCATTTTGGGGGAGAAGTCGCACAGCCCCGCCACGTCGCGGCTGGTGATTTCATCGCCATAGGCGCGGCCCGACCTGTCGCCGAATTTTTCGAAGATGGCGGCATCGGACGGGTTCACCCAATGCACGCTGCCGCAGACGCCGGATTCCGGGCAGGGCTGCAGCGAGATAACCGCATCAAAGCTTTCGGTCTTCCAAAGCGTGGGGGATGGCGGCAGCTCGGGCGGCGTATTCGGCGCGGAAAGGGCGGTGCCGGGCGCCGCCGCCACGCCAAAGGCGGTCGCAAGCGCGGCGATGCTGGTGCGGAATTTCCTGTGCAGGGCGGGTGTCACGATCTCGTGTCTCACTTTGTCATGTCGTCGGTATCATGCCGTCGGTGGCAGGATGAAAAAACTACTACGATCTTGGGCGCGACGGGTAAACTTTCAGCGAAGCCGCGCCCGTGCCCGAAGCGCCGTGATTCTAGACAGGCATGTTGATATTTGCAAAAGACCATCTACGTCCTTGATTATGGGTTATCAAGGGTCGTTGTCCGCGCCGGAAAATCTCTAATGTGTCCAGCATAGGCCGAAATGGTTTACGTTATGTAAATTTCTGGCGTAATATTCTGACTTTGTTAACTTTTCTATGTCACTCTTGATACTGGAGGAATTCGAGGAAGATATGGGGTTTACCAAGATGGCTGAAGACGCCGCGACAAAGAATCCGGCTAAAGCTACGGAAACAAAGGCAGCCGCACCTTTGTCGATGAACCCGACTCCTGCTGAATTGGCGGCGATGGCTGCGGCGGCTGCCGCGCCCGCGCCGCCCCCGCCCACCGGCACAACCGCGCCCACCGTCACCGCACCGCCGCCGTCCACGCATGTTGCGGGCGCGCCCGTCAAGCGCATCGGCGACCGGCTGGTGGAACGCGGGCTGATCAGCGCGGACCAGCTGCAGGTCGCGCTGCACGAAAAATCGAAATCGCACCTGCTGCTGGGCGAGATCCTGGTCGACCTGAAATTCATCACGCCCGAGATCCTGTCGGACTTCCTCTCCGAAACCACGGGCCTGCAGCTGTTCGATCCCAAGAAAACGATGATCGATCCCGAGGCGCTCGACCTCGTGACGAAAAAGGACGCGCAGAAATACCAGTTCCTGCCGATCTCGCTCGACCGCGAAAAGAACCGCGCGATCATCGCGATGACCGACCCCTACGACGTGGTCGCGCTCGACCGCCTGAAACAATTGCTGCCCAAGGGCTGCACCGTCGTGCCGCAGGTCTGCCCGCCGGCGATCATGCAGGATTCGATTCACAAGGTTTACGGCGTCTCGACCTCGATCGACGGGATTCTGAAAGAGCTTGCGGGCGACAAGGCCGCCGCGAAAAAGAACATCGACAACCTGAATTCCGAAGAAGCCTATTCGCATCCGCTCGTGCGCCTCGTCAACGCGCTGATTTTTGAATCGCTGAAGATGGGCGCGTCCGACTTGCACTTCGAGCCCGAAGAAAACTTCATCCGCATCAGGTATCGCATCGACGGCGACATGCAGACCGTGCATACGCTGCACAAGGAATACTGGAACGGTATCTGCCAGCGCCTGAAAATCCTGGCGGAAATGAACATCGCCGATAAATTGGCGCCGCAGGACGGACGCTTCAACCTGAACATGGGCGGCCGCGACGCCGACTTCCGCGTGTCGTGCCTGCCGACGGTCAACGGCGAAAACATCGTTCTTCGCGTCCTTGATAAATCGGCGTCGATCGTGCCGCTGGAACGCCTCGGCTTCTCCGACCACAACATGTACCTGATCAAAAAGGCGCAGGCGCGTCCCGAAGGCATCATCATCGTGACGGGCCCGACCGGTTCGGGTAAAACCACGACGCTCTATTCGATGCTGAACGACGTGAACACCATCGACGTGAACATCCAGACGCTCGAAGACCCGGTCGAATACAACCTCGGCCTGATCCGCCAGACGCATGTGAAGGACGGCGGCGCGTTCACCTTCGGCGAAGGTATTAAAGCGCTCCTGCGGCAGGACCCTGACATCATCTTCATCGGCGAGGTGCGCGACAGCGTGACGGCGGAACAGGCGCTGAAGGCCGCCATGACCGGTCACCAGGTTTATACCTCGCTGCACACCAACGACTGCTTCGGCGCCATTCCGCGTCTGGTCGATCTTGGCATCAAGCCGGCGATGCTGGCGGGCGCGATTATCGCAACTCTTGCGCAGCGACTTGTCAGAAAGCTTTGTCAGAAATGCAAGGTCGCAAAAACGGCGACCGCCGATGAATGCAAGCTGCTGGCGGTAGGTCCCGACGGCAATCCGATCGATTACGATAACCCGCCCACGATCTATCATCCGGGCGGCTGCCCCGAATGTAACAATTCGGGTTACAAGGGCCGTATCGCCTGCGTCGAAATTTTGTATCTGGATGAAGAACTTGACGACATGATCGCGACCGGCGCGATGAAGTCCCAGCTGAAACCGATCGCCCGCAAGAAGGGTTTCAAGAACATGCTGGACGACGGTATTTTGAAAATATACCAGGGCACGACCAGCCTTGATGCGGCCGTCAAGATCCTCAACTTCTCCGACCGGATGTAACGGCGTCGGCGGTGCGGGGCGTTCGGCTATACAAGTGCTTGGTTTCCTTCTATAATTGTTGTAACAATATCAGGTGGGCTCAATTCTCGGGTTCATCTGTCACGGGGTTCAGGGCGAATAACCATGCCAAAGTTCAGCTATAGAGCAATTAACCAAAACGGCCGCCCCGTGCGCGGCGTCGTTAACGCGGCCAATGAA
>JADYYV010000229.1 GCA_020853455.1 Alphaproteobacteria bacterium
ACGGCATGATTTACCAGTCGCCCGTCGATGGCGTGATCCTGCTGCCCGGAAAAAAGGCGCGCATCGGCGAAGAATGGGTTTATTTCGGTGTCGAGAGCAAGTAACGTCACGACCTGCATCCTGTCATAAGGCGCAGCAACCTTTCAGAGAAAGCGATGCGCCATGAAAAAACTTCCGTTTAAAATGACCAACCGCATCCGCGTGGCGTTGACGCTCGCCTGTCTGGTGGCGGCATGGCTGGTCGCGACGCCGTCGGACACCTGGCATTACCGCATCACGGTCACGCTGCAAACGCAGGACGGCCCGAAAAGCGGCACGGCCGTGCGCGCCGTTACCATCCATCCCGGCATCGGCCTGACGGGCCTGCCGCCGTCCTTTGACCTGAAGGGCGAAGCGGTGGCGGTCGAAACCGCGCCCGGCGATTACGTCTTTGCCCTGCTGCGCGGCGTGACGCGCGAAACGGATGACGCGGCGCTGACCCTGATGGAGGCGTTTCCTGCAGACAAGAAACAAGGCAGTGCCGTCCTGCAACCCGCGCAATACCCGCTGATGGTACGCTTTGACGGCCTGACGACCCCCAAATCGGTCACGCGCGACCACACGTCCGTCAGTGAAATCAAGCTGGAAATCACAAAAGATCCTGTCAGCCGGGGCTTGAACAAGCTGCTGCCGTGGCTGCCCAATTACACGCATCTGCGGCTCGACGGCGGAAACTTCGGCGATGACAGGGCAGAACTGCGCTTCGCCAACAGCCTCAACGCCCGCGATTTTTCATCAGACCCGGAGCATAAATAATGAAAATCGGCATTTTCGGTTGCGGCAATGTGGGATCGGCAAGCGCCTATGCCTGCGCGCTGCGCGGCATTGGCACGGAACTGGTGATGGTCGATCAGAACCATGCGCTGGCACAGGCGCAGGCAGAAGACATCCTGCATGCCACGCCCTTTGCCAATCCGGTCGGCGTGCGCGCGGGCGGCGTTGACGATCTTGCGGATGCCGCCATCGTGATGATCGCGGCGGGCGTCAACCAGAAGCCGGGCGAAACGCGCCTCGACCTGCTGAAACGCAACGGCGATGTTTTTGCCGACATCATCCCGCGCATCCGGAAATCGGCGCCCGGCGCGATTTTGCTGAACGCGACCAACCCCGTCGATATCATGACGCATTTCGCCGCGCGGTTTTCGGGCGGCGGCGCGGGGCGCGTCATCGGCTCGGGCACGATCCTCGATACCGCGCGGTTCCGCACGCTGCTGGCGCAGCATCTGGGCGTATCCTCGCATTCCGTCCATGCCAATGTGCTGGGCGAGCATGGGGATTCAGAAGTGCTGCATTGGTCGGGCACATCGGTCGGCAATATGCCGCTCTCCGATTTCGCGCGGCAGACCGGCCGGCCGGTGACGGAGGAAGTGCGCGCCCGCATTGATGAAGGCGTGCGCCGCGCCGCCTATAAAATCATACAGGGAAAGGGCGCGACATGGTACGGCATCGGCAACGGCATGGCGCGCATCGCGCAGGCGATACTCGACGATGAATCGACCGTGCTGACCTGCTGCGCGCCGATTGAAACCGTCGAAGGCGTCGATGACGTCACGCTGTCCCTGCCCCGCATCGTGTCTGAAAAAGGCATCAGCCCCGCGCTTTATCCCGCGCTTGACGACGACGAACGCGCCAAGCTGAAGCACAGCGCCCATGTCATCAAGGAAGCGCTCGCACAGCTCGGGCTGTAACTTTTTTATTAAATCCTGAACCAATCACGGATGGGGGTTTTCTTTTCACCCGTATAGGGATGGTCATAGGCGCGCTTGATAAGCGCCTGCAGGCGGCTGTGATCGGGATTCGCGTTATCGCGCAGGATGTAATCCTCGAAACTGCGTTTAGCGAATTCCTGCGCGGTTTGCGGCCAGCCGAGGCGCTGCAGCAATTCTTTTTCGCCATCGATCAGTTTTTGCAGCGACGGCAAATGAATGACGGCAAGGCTTTCCATGCCCGCCGCCACCGGATCGCCCCACATGCTGTCGCCGATATTGAAATGGCGCACGATGTAACCGGCTTTTGCATTGAACTGCCCCGCCAGCGTCGCGCCATCATGCCCAAGCGCCGCGATTTCGTGCAAGGTCAGCAACCCCATCGCCTTTGATTTCCCGACCTGCAACAAATGCCCGATATGTGGATGGTTTGCCATTCTTTATACCTGTATGGCCGTATTTATACTCCGCTGTCCCTGCCCGTTTCAACAAAAAAGCCCGCCGGTTTAAGGGCGGGCTTTATCTTGTTGTTAGCACACTATTCGTTATCATCACCTCGAAGAAGCTTATCGAGTTCATCAGGTTTAAGATGCTTTTTTAGCTTTTTCTCAACCTCTCTATTATAATCCCTGTCATTCGGATCAGCGCCTTTTTGTGCTTTTCTTGCGTATTCTTTAACAAAAAGCTGTAAATCAGCGGCTCTTAATGCTCGTTTCTGGTCGATATTGATTTTCTTTTTAGACTTTGTAACCTCATCATATCCTCCAGACCACTGATTAATTGCTGTCGAAGGTACGGGAGATTGTACTGATATCCTTAAATGGTGCAATGTTATGCGGAGAATATCTTCGCGAGATACATGCTGAAATTGTTCATTTATCTCGTAAGGGAGATTAACATCCGCAGTAACAGTCTGCGTTTCAACGTAAAATAGCTCTGATGGTTGATTTGCCATCGAAATATAAATTAACTTTTCACTATTTGTCGCCGCTGCAACGCCGACGGAAAAAAGATCAGTGTCCCAATAATCCTTGATAACAATTTCTTGTCCTAGCCACTGAGACAACCATTCAGCTAGTTCGATTATAGTTTGGTTCTTTTTCATTTTTCTCAATTCAGTTTTTGAAAAAAGCCCGCCGGTTTCCCAGCGGGCTTTCCTGTTTGTTATTACCTTACTCGGCCACGACGATGCGGGGCTTTTTGGGTTCGGTATCGGGGTCGGCGTCGGTCACGAGTTCCAAAGCCTGCATGTCGTACAGGGCCTTGTATCTCGAGTCCGGGCGGGCCATCAGGCTGGCGTGGTTGCCTTGCTCGATGATCTCGCCTTTGTCGAACACCAGGATGCGGTCGGCTTTCTGGATCGTCGAAAGCCTGTGCGCAATCGTGATGGTCGTGCGCCCCTTCATCAGCTCCTCGAGCGCCATCTGGATGTAGTGTTCCGAAATCGAGTCGAGGCTCGACGTCGCTTCATCCAGAATCAGCACGGGCGCATCCGAGAGGATGGCGCGGGCGATAGCGACCCGCTGGCGCTCGCCGCCCGAAAGTTTCACCCCGCGCTCGCCCACCAGCGTATCGTAGCCTTTGGGCAGCGTTTCGATGAACTCGTGCGCGAAGGCTTTTTTCGCAGCCGCCACGATTTCCTCCTGCGTCGCGTCGGGCCGCCCGTAGGCGATGTTTTCCGACAGCGACCGGTGGAACAGCGCCGGTTCCTGCGGCACGAGGGCGACCTGCTTGCGCAAGGACTCCATCGTGACGCCCGCGACGTCCTGCCCGTCGATCACGATCCGGCCGTCTGTCACGTTATACAGACGCTGGATCAGTTTCACGAAGGTGGACTTGCCCGAGCCCGAAGGCCCGACGAGTGCCAGCTTTTCTCCCGACGAAATATCTATGCTCATATCCTTATAGATATACTT
This sequence comes from Alphaproteobacteria bacterium, assembly GCA_020853455.1. Classification (GTDB taxonomy): domain Bacteria; phylum Pseudomonadota; class Alphaproteobacteria; order Micavibrionales; family UBA2020; genus JAPWJZ01. Next base: position 3,662 of record JADYYV010000229.1, read on the forward strand.
GTCGGTCGAGGGGTATTTGAAGCCCACGCCCTGGAACGATATCAGGTCCCGGCGGCGCGACGGCTTCACGATCAGGGGCTCGGCTTTCGCGTTGTCCTGCACGTCGTCTTCACGCATCCAGAACATCACGATGTCCTCCATATCGGCGACCGCGCGTTGCAGGTGGGAGATGTGCATCCCGATATCCCGCAGATAGCCGCCGATGATGAAGAAGGTCGTGATCACCAGCACGATGTCGCCGGGCGTTGCCTGCCCCGCTTTCCACAGATAGATCGTGGTTGCCACCATGCTGGCCATCATCAGCAGGCGGAAGATCGAGCGGAACGCATCCGCCGACACACCCGTCTGCCACGACCAGATCGCCTTGGCGCGCCAGGTTTCCGCGACTTTCCTGAAAATCGCGTCTTCCCTTGCCTCGGCGCCGAACGATTTCACGCTCGGGTTGCCCGTGATGATGTCCGCCAGCGTCGCGCCCACTTTGGTGTCGGCATCAGCCGACTGCTTGAAGCGGGGCGCGAGGATCTTGACCGACATCCAGATCGACACGGCGCAGTAGATGACGATCATCGTGCCCGCCGCCAGACCCACTAGGGGAAGGCGGAAGCCCAGCATGATCGACATGCCAACCATGATCGTGACCGCCGGCAGCAGGCCCATCAGGATCGTGTCTTCGAAGCTGTCGAAGGCCCACATGCCGCGCGTGATCTTGCGCACCGTGCCGCCCGCGAAGGTGTTGGCGTGCCAGTCGGAACTGAAACGCTGCACCTTGTACAACCCGTCCACCACGATTTTCTGTAGGTTTCGCACCGCGAAACCGTTCCAGAAATAGAGCGACCCCACGCGCAGGGCCTGGTGCAGGAACGCCAGCAGGGCAAACGCCCAGAAAGCCGCCCATGCATCATTCCATGCCGCAGTGTCGCCGGGCGCGTGCCCGACCATCGCGTCGACGATCCTGCCCGTATAAATGGGCACGATCGCATCCATGCTCACAGAAGTGAGCATCAGCACCGCTGCGCCGACGCCGAACCACTTGTTCGGCCGCCAGTAGTGCCATGCGAACCGCATGACATCCTTGTAGGATATCTGCCGTTCTTTTTTCTCTTCTTCGTCACTCATGACTTTGATGCAGGGCGTTTATTAAACGCACCCGCGTTCCCTTTGTTAAAGACCGTTACGGATCCAGACCAACTGCCGCCACGTTAAAATGGCATAGAGGCAAGTCGAGCTTTGTCAGTTCTAGAGCTTTAGATATCAGTGGAGGCTTGAGAAGTTCTCCGGCTGAGACCTGGACCGTTTAGTTCTTCCAGGCGCCGGTTGAGACATTACGTCGTCAGCGAAGGCCCGGAAATGATGTTGAAAATACTGATGTGTTCATTCATTTCCTCCGTCGTTAGGGTTGATAATGTGATG
>JADYYV010000230.1 GCA_020853455.1 Alphaproteobacteria bacterium
CCCGAGCTGCCGCGCCGGCCGGAGCCGAAAATGGTTCAATCCCGCGGCCCCGACCCCGCGCGCCCGCCGCGTCCGGAACTCAAGGACACGACCCCCGTTTATGCCGGCTCGGTCGAATTCCAGCAGGACGATCCCGCGACCTGGACAAAAACCCCGCGCAATTCGGCCTGCCCCTGCGGCAGCGGCAAGAAATACAAGTATTGCCACGGACAGGCGGAATAGCCGCTTTCCCCCGTGACAACCCCCGATTGAAGGGGCAGAATAATCGTGCATGAACAGCAGGGAGTTCCGACACCATGCCCCATGACGAAATCACGCTTGCGTTATATCAAAGCCTTGCCACCCTTGCAGATATCATCACGCTGCGCGAAGCCGGCGCGATGGACCATCAGCGCAACGTGTCGCAAATTTCCCGCGCCATCGCCCAGATCATGCGCATGGACGAAGACGCGATCGAGGCGATCCGCATCGCGGGCACGTTGCACGATGTCGGCTTTATCCTGATCCCGTCGGGCATCCTGACCAAGCCCGACGAACTGACCGACCAGGAACGCGCCGTCATCCGCCAGCACCCGATCCACAGCGCCGAAATTATCAAGAACATCGAATTCCCCTGGCCGGTCGCCGAAATCGTTTTGCAGCACCACGAACGCCTCGACGGTTCCGGCTATCCGCAAGGCCTGAAGGGCGACGAGATTTTGCTGGAGGCGAAGATTATCGCGGTCGCCGATGTGGTGGAATCCATGCTCTCCCCCCGCCCGTGGCGCAATGCGCTGCCGCTGGAAGCCGCGCTGGCGGAGATCGAGGGCGGCAGCGGCACGAAATACGACCCGCTGGTGGTGGAAACGGCGATCGAGCTTTATACCAAGCAGAAATACCGCCTAGACCCCGAATATTACGGGCGCGGCTGATTTGAAACCGTCCTTCGCGCATAAGCACCCCCTCCTCCGCAACGCGCTGCAGACGCTGCGCAACCACCCGAAATATTTTATCATCGCCGCGCTGTGCCTTGCCGGGTTCTGGATGTTCGGGGAGCTGGCTTCGGAGGTGCATGAAGGCGAAAGCGCGCAGATCGACAAGCAATTATTGCTGATGCTGCGCAACCCATCCGACACCACCGACCCCATCGGCGGGCGCTGGCTGGAAGAAATCATGCGCGACCTGACGGCGCTGGGCGGCGCGTTTGTCGTGACATCCATTTCCGTCATCGCCTTCATTTACCTGCTGGTATCCAAACAGACCGCGCGCGGCTGGTATCTGGCCATTTCCGTTGCGACGGGCTTCCTGTTCAGCAGCCTGATGAAATACGGCTTCGACCGCCCGCGTCCCGACCTCGTGCCGCACGGCTCGATCGTCTATACCTCCAGCTTCCCGAGCGGTCATTCACTGATGAGCGCGCTCGCCTACCTGACGCTGGCGGTATTGCTGGCGGAGGCGCAGACGCGCAGCGGCATGAAAATCTATTTCATGGTCGTCGCCATCCTCATTACCATGCTGACAGGCATTTCACGCGTCTATCTGGGCGTGCATTGGCCCAGCGACGTACTGGCCGGATGGCTGGGCGGCGCGTCATGGGCGATGATGATCTGGCTGATCTGGACGCGCATCCTGCACACCAGCAAAAACCGCAAGAAATAATCACTTCACGACTTCCGCGTTTTTCAGGCGGTAAAACACGCCGCTGTCCGGGTCGGACGGCACCAGTTCAAGCACGCCCGTGACCGTTATCGGGTCATAGGAAAATTTGGCGGGCTTTTTCTCCGCATGAACCTCGATCACCAGCGCGGGCGCGACATGGTAATGGAACGGGCAGCCGACGGGGAACGGCCCCAGCAGAAATTCCTTCTGCCTGTCGGATGATTCAAGCGGGAACATGAAACCCTTCACCGTGATTTCCTTGCCCGCCAGCGCCTTCACCGCCGGCGTGAAAACGGGTTTGTAATACTGGTATTCGTAACCGTCCTTGTCCTTGCCCTGAATATTCTTTTCGGCGGTCGATCCCAGCAGTTTCCAGTCGGTCGCGCCCTTGGGCACGTCGATATAGTTTTTAGCCAGATCTTTCAGCGTCTGCGACGGGCTGTCGAGAGGCCCCAGGTCGATCGTGCCGGAAATACTGGAGGTGGTGGTTTTATATTCCACCTTCTCCAGCGCATAAGCTGGCGCGACCGTCAGCAACAGAAGCGGGATAACGTATTTCATGCGCGCCCCCGTGCCAGCAATCCGGCGATATCCGTCCGCGCCGCAGATACGGCGGGAACGACAGCCGCAAACAATCCGGTCACAAGCCCCATCAGCAGCAAGCAGCCATCCAGCATATGGAACTGCAGGAAGGATGCCGGAGCAACGACACCGCCAAGGCTGGAGATATTCGCCGCCATTTCATAGGCAAGCAGGTGCCCCAGCGCGATGCCTGCGACCGTGCCCGCCCCCGCAAGCATAACTCCCTCCGCAGCGACGGTTCCCGCCAGCGTTTCCGGCGAGGCCCCCAGCACGCGCAGCACGCCAAGATCATAGCGCCGCGCCGAGAGCGACGATGCGAGCGATGACAACAGCATCAGCGCCGACAGCGCAACGAAACCGATGCCGACCGCGGCCAGCAGGTCGCGCCCGAAGCCGAGGCTCTGCGACAGCCGCGCCATTTCATAGGACGGGCTGGCGGCGATCATGTTCGATGTTGCATTGATCTCGCGCGGCAGCGACATGGTGGCGATGGGTCTTTTGACTTTTACCAGCAACGCCGTCACCTGATGCGCAACCTCCATATCCTGCGCCGCGTCAGGGTCTCCGATATCGGGGTGTCTGTGCAGCTCCTGCACGCTGCCGAGCGCCGTGACGATCAGGCGGTCCAGCACCGTGCCGGTTGGCTTCAGTACGCCGGTGATTTTATAATCGTGAAAATGATGCACATCGCCGCCATCCGCCGCAAGGCCGTGGACGCCCGCGAAACTGTCGCCGGTTTTTAACCCCGTCAGCGCGCCTGCAACGGCATCAAACGGGGCGGCAAACATTTTCCCATCTTCATATTGCGCGCCGTAATGCGCCAGATATTCCGGCATGGTGCCGACGATGCGGAAACCGCGATAGTTGTCGCCCAACGCAACGGGAATGATGGATTTGACCTTGGGGTTATGCTGCAGTTTTTCCATGTCGCGGATGTCGATATTTCCGGTGGGCACATCGGCATGATAAACGCTCGACAATACCAGCTGCAGCGGACTGCCCTTGGCGCCTACCACCACATCGATGCCCTGGGCGTTGCGCAGGAAACCGTCCTGCACGCCCTGCGACAGCAACAATAACGCCGCCAGCAGCGCAACACCGGCGGAGGCCGCCGTCACGCACAGCGCCGACTGCAGCGGGCGCGAACGGATGGAAGATAATGCGAGCGATAACGCGTTCATGCGGCCCCCTTCACCCGCGCATCGAGGCGGATGATTTTTGTGAAACGGGAAAGGATGCGGGTGTCATGCGTGGCGACGACCAGCGCGGCCTTCGTCTCCGCCGCCTGCGCAACCAGCAAGTCCATCACCACTTCGGCATTGGCATCGTCAAGCGCCGATGTGGGTTCATCCGCCAGCAGCAGCTGCGGCTTGTTCAGGACAGCGCGGGCGATGGCGGCGCGCTGCTGTTCGCCCTGGCTCAAGGCATCCGGCTTGCGATGTGATTTTTCCGCGAGGCCGAGCTTTACCAGCAGTTGGTCGATCCTGTCCTCGTACCGCGCCGTACCGGCCATATCGGCGGCAAGAGCGATATTCTGGCGCAGGGTGAGCGCAGGCAGCAGATGCAGCGTCTGGAATACGCAGCCCAGATTCTTCCCCCGCCATTTGTCGCGTGCACGCGGCGACATGGCGTAGACATCGCGCACATGGAAATTGACCGCGCCGGTGGCCGGGCGCAGCAGGCCCGCGATCACGGATAACAGCGTTGTCTTGCCGCAGCCGGACGGCCCCAGCAAAACCACACGGTCATCGAATTCGACGGATAAATCGGGAAAGGTCAGCAACGGCGCATTTTTCCGCGCCACGGATATGTTTCGTGCATCAAGCATCGGCGTGTTACTCCAAAAATTTCAGGACAGGACTGAAAGATCAGGAATATGCGGGCGGTGCGCGGGCGTGGAATGAATTTTTGGCGGAGAAAATGCGGAACTGCGCAGGCAACGCCCCGCCGAAATCGGCACGCGCGAATTGCAGCGCGACAAACACGGCGACCGCGACCAAGCCAAGGCTGTGCGCAGCAAAGGCAACCGGGCAATCATCGCCCAGCTGTTCGCTCTGCGCCTGTTCCTTCAGGTGCGCAGGATAATGCGCGGCAATCGCCACCTGAGCGATGAGCATCATCAGCAGCACGGCAGACAGGACGATTTTCGATGTAAAGGCGCGCCAGTTCATGCGCCAAAAGCTAGGCTTCGCCTGATGCCTAGTCAATAGCAACGCCCGTTCGCTTTGATTTTGCTGGGTTAAAAGTCAATTGCATAATTCACCACCCATGCTATCCTCCTTTCACCATCACATTCACAGAGGTTTTCGCATGTCCGATCTGACCAAAGATTTCGGCGCTTCCGCACCCAAGGCAAAGGCAGAACCGAACCGCGACAACATCAACCTCCTGCTTCTCAGCCACGGCGCGCTGGCGCAGAAGCGGAACGAAACCCTTCAGGAATTGTTCGGCGCTTCGCCTGAAAACCCGAAAACCATTATGTATGTCGCCTATGCGCTGGGCGATCAGGATGCGGCATTGGCGCGCACCAAAGCATGGATGGAGCCGCTGGGCATCAACGTCATATCCGCGCACCAACAAGCCGACCCCGTCGCCGCGCTGGCGAAGGTCGACGGCGTGTTCGTGACGGGCGGAAACACTTTCCGCCTGCTGGACAAGCTGCAAAAAACCGGCCTGCTGGAAGCCATTCGTGACAAGGCATTCGAGGGCTTCCCCTATATGGGTGCCAGCGCGGGCATCAACGTCACGGGTCTTACGATCATGACCACCAACGACATGCCCATCGTGCAGCCACGCGACATGAACGCGATGGGGCTTGTGCCGTTCCAGATCAACCCGCATTACGTCGATGGCAAATTCTATTACGAGGAAGACGGCAAGGTTATCCCCTATGCGGGTGAAAGCCGCGCCGACCGGTTGAACCAGTATCACGAAGAAAACAGCACACCCATCATCGGCGTGCGCGAAGGATCGGCGCTGCGTGTGCGCGGCAACAGCATCGAACTGCTGGGCGGCAAGCCCGCGCATGTGTTCGAGCAGGGCAAACCGAATGCGATCACGACGGATGACAGCGTGCTGACGGCGTTCATGAAGCCTGTAAAGCCGCAGGCTCCTGCCACAGGCACGCCCAAGCCGCCGAATCCGTAGCGCCACCGAATTATCTTATTTATATCAATTATTTATACAATTTTACTTGTGCTCTCCCGACAACGGTATTATACATAATATCTAGCAGGGCGTTTATTCTCGGCTGTGGTTTTCCTGAGACGGATTGTTTCCCGCAGCCCCGACCACTTCGCGCCCGGCAAAACAGCCTCGATTTTGTATCTTTAAAAAATGCAGCGCGCATGTCGCCTGCAAAGGGGAAAAGCGGTGGGCAACCTGAAACAGAAATTCGCGGAAGTGGCGACACGCGCCAAGGAACAATCACTGCACCTTATATATACAACCCCCATCGAAATCGCGATCGGCGCGGTGTTCGTGGGTGCGCTGGCGGGTGGCGGCAATTACTGGGTACAATCGGGTGACGAAGGAAAAATTCCCATCGCCTTCTCCGAAGTCGGCAAGACGATCCGGGCACTGGAGCGCGAAGGCCTGCCCGTCCCTCCCCTGACGAAGTTCTATGCCACCACCAGCGACTATACGATGCAGGTGTTCGAGGCGAACAATACCGCCTTTGAACGCGGCGGTAGCAACAGCACCTTTGGGGCGGAGTTGGATTACCGTATGGACCGCGCGCTACGCGTGCACAAACAGATTCCCGAATACGCGAAAGAAATTCCGGGCGCTGCCGCGGCCGCACTCGATTCAGTCGATAAGCTGGTCAAGGCCGCGCAGGAACTGCCGCCCGTGATCGCCGCCTTTGAAGCGACA
>JADYYV010000231.1 GCA_020853455.1 Alphaproteobacteria bacterium
ATCACCAACGCTCCCGTTCCAGACCATATCTCCGCCAGATGGGAGGACATCGAAAAGCTGATAGACGGAATGATCGCGGCGAATGATGGACTTATCAAAAGCGACTATGACCCTGTTCTGTCCGCTGCCGCTATCGCCTTTGGCTTCGTGTTTATCCATCCGTTTGAGGATGGGAATGGACGTATCCACAGATACATCATACACCACGTTCTGACGGAAAAGTGCTTTGCCCCCAAGGGCGTGATTTTTCCCGTTTCAGCCGTTATCCTTGAGCGTATTGACGACTACAGGAAGGTGCTGGAGTCTTATTCCGCGCCACGGCTTCCGCTTATCGAATGGAACCCCACGCCATCAGGTAATGTGGAAGTTATCAACGAGACGACAGACCTTTACAGGTACTTCGATGCCACGGCGCAAGCCGAATTTCTTTACGAATGCGTCAAGTACACCGTGGAAATCAGCCTGCCGGATGAAGTGGCTTATCTCGCCAAGCACGACAAAATGAAATCCTTTATCGAAGATCATTTTGATATGCCCGACAGGGTGACAGAGCTTCTTATCGGTTTTCTGCGTCAAAACAATGGCAAGATTTCAGAGAGAGCGAAGAAAAAAGAGTTTAGCGCCCTTACCACAAAGGAAATCGCCATGCTCGAAGACAAGTTCGCAGAACTTTTTTAACTGAACCTGAAGACTCGGAAAGCCTGATTCCCCGAAAACAAAACGCTCCGTTTAGCCCTGCCTCGGCAGGACGGAGCGTTTTTTGACGACAAAGCGTCGAACTCGACGCCAAGTTTTATCGTCATTTCTTCTTCCCCTTCCCGCCGTCCTCGTCCTCGGCTCGGTCTATGGCGGGGGGAGTGATGCTTTCCCATCCGGGTAAACCCTGCAAAATGCGCTCGGCATTTTTAACGGGGTTTACGTGTCCGTAATGGTCTTCGATCATCTTGACGGATGTTCCCATCTGTTTAGCAAGAAAATATACGTCAACACCCTCCGTCAGTCGGAAGGTTGCATAGGTATGGCGGAAACAATAGGTACTCCGGCGGCTGCCGGAAGAACTTTTTTGAAGTTTGGATTCAATAAGAAGTCTTTCAATCAGGGAATGGTAAAGCGTCCGCGCCCTATCGCCCTTGTCGGTCGTAAACACCCAATCATCGGGCTTGGCCGCTTTGCTGATTTCTTTGATACGTTCAAAATATGTCGCCACATTGCTTGCGGCGACTAGGTTGCGGTGCTTGCCTTTGCCGCGCACGGCAAGACGCACGAATTGCCGTCCATGCTTGTCCGTCTGAATGTCCACGTCCTTCCAGAGAAGGTTCTTGGCCTCCGACGGCCTCATGCCCGTATTGCACATGATAAGGAGAAAGTTATAGGCAACAGTCCTGTACCATTCGTTATTGTCGCCCCGCGCTTCTTTCACCCATTTGCGGGCAAAAGTGTGAAGCTGGCGGTATTCCTGCGGCGTAAATTCTTCGCGCCGCGCCTTGCTTATCGGAATCTTCCCTTTGAATACTTGGCTATCGCGGATGTATTGCTTGCTGGCGGCATAGAGCATGACGGATTTCAGCGTCGCCATTTCGGTTCGGATAGTAGCGTCGCTGACCTTATCGCCGGAACGCCCCTTGCCGTTCCTCTGCCGCCAGACAGGGTATTCCTGCCAGCGGTCTTGCCCGATAAGCGTAATTTGGTGCTTACCCAAAAAGCGGTTGAGTTGGGTTCTGATATGAGAGTCTTGTATGCGCCAACGGTGGAGGGTGATTTGCCCCACCTCGGCGCGGCCTTTTTCCTTGTCGGAGTATTCCTGCGCCACTTGCGCGAAGGTGCGATTGAACACAGGCATTTCGTGTTTGACCTTGAAACGCAGTTCCGCGTCATGGTCGTAAGCCCTGTTTTTTGCAGTTTCGATGTCGATGGTTTTCAGGGAATGGGTCTTGTAGCGGTCTTCGTCCGGCACTTTCAGGCGGCAGTACCAGCGACGGTGCTGCACGTCGCCGCGCCTGAAAATAATCAGGCCGGGTTTGAGTTCTTCAACGTCCAAAGTTTCAGGCATGAGAGTCTCTTCACTACGAATTTCTGTCCAGAAACTGTCCAGATTTTTTTCGCAAGTGCTTGATTCTGCGTACCTGTCCAGAGACTGTCCAGATAAAATCTTATCAAAATATCTTTAAAAATCAATTAATTAAAAGAATACTCTCACCACGTAGATATACTGGTAAGATGCCATGGCGCGCGCTCCTTATAAAATACAGTCGTTATATATATAAAGAGTCGCGCGGCAGGGCAAGCCTGACGCGCAGGGCTTCAAAAAAACCCAATAAAATCAGGCAGGCGAAATTAAACCGCGCTCATGCCAAGGCACAGCAGGATCATGATCGCGCCAAGGGCGCCCACATATTTCTCGTTGGTGGTGATCCAGCCCATGAGGTTGTGCAGTTCGGTCATGATGGCGGCGTTCATCTTTTCCTTCAGCGCCGGTTCAAAACGGTGGAACGCATACGGAAGCGCCATCAAGAACAGCACAAGGTTGGCGAACATCGGCAGCAGCATCGCCGCGATGGTCGCGCCGGAGGTCAGCTGGCCCGCCAGCAGCAGCGGCACGGCAAAGGCCGCGACAAAGCCGTACAGCAGCGTCACGACGGCAATATCGTCGATCTTGGCTTTGATGACGCGAACCGCTTTTTCCAGCGCGGGCGGCTTTTTGGGAATCGAGCTGCTCAGATAAAGAAGCGAGAACACAGCAAGCGCACAGAGCGTAATAAGCCCCAACAACCCTAGCATTTGAATAACCTCATGAAATTGCCCTGCTTTTAATTCAGCACACCATGCGCCGGGATGCAAGTGGGGTGGTTACACAGGCGTACTCATGATCTGCAGCAGCAGCATGCGCGCCTGTTGCTTGTCGGCGGGGTTGGGCGCTTTCTCTATGTACCGCTCCAGCGCGGTGCGCGCCTGCCCGTTCTGGCCCAGCTTGGCGTAAAGGATGCCCTTGTCGAACAGGGTGCGGTGTTCTTCGGGCGCCAGCGCCTCCATCGCCTCCACGACAATGACCGCCTGTGCGTATTCCTCGGATTCAATCAGGCGTTTCTTCAGGTTGTTTTCAAGGCGCAGCAGCATGTCGCGGTTGCTGACCGCATCGTAAAAATTATGGGAAAGCTCCGCCTTGTCGCCCGCAATCGATTTCAGCAGCTGGCGCAGCTCCGCCGCGTTCATTTCCTGCCCCTGCCGGAAGGGGTCGAGGATCACGCGCTCGCCATCCTTCTCCATGCGCACCAGAAAATGCCCGGGGAAGTTCAGCCCCTCGATCGGCCAGCCGAGCCTGCGCGCGACGTCGATATAGATGATGCCGATTGCAATCGGCAGGCCCTTGCGCCGCTCGATCACCCGGATCAGGTTGGCGTTCTGGATGTCATCGTACTTCTCGGTATCGCCCGCATAGCCATGCGATTCATGAATGGCTTTTTTCAGGACGGCGACGCGCAAGGCAAGCGTGTCTTCGGCCGATTGGCGCAGGCGCGCGTCGAAATCTTCCTGCGCGGTGTCGGCCAGTTTTTTCAGGTGATGGCGAAAACGCTCCGGCTTCACGCCCGGCAGGAACAACAGCCCCAGCGCCAACGCCGTTTCGCCTAGATCGACCGTCGCATCGTCCTGCAAACCGGCGAGACGCACATACTGGAACGCTTCGTCCGGCGTTTCGAACCGGTGAAGGTCGTTCAAGTCATCCGGAGGTTCGATAGACGACGCGCAGGTCAATGGATGGAGCTTTCGATCTCGCCGGTCGCCGGGTTGACGATGCCGGGCGGTGTTTCGCCGCGCAGGCGCACATAGCTGGTCACGCTTTTCACGTATTTTGTGTTGCGCGCGTAATCCAGCACGCGGTCGAGTTCTTTCTGGTCCTGCGCGACGCCCATCAGGTAAACCACGCCGCCGACCGTTTCGATCGAGTAATTGATGGACTGCACGTATTTGTCGAACATCAGCCTTGCCTTGATGTCGCTGGTGATCCAGCTGTCGGTCATGTAGGTGCCGACGCCGACGTCTTTATCGACTGAAATTTCGTTGATGACCTGGCGCACGTCCTCCGCCTGCCACGCAAGGCGCACGGCGTCGACGCGCATATCGGCGTTCGGCACCTTGCCCGTGATCAGGACGCGGCCTTCCTTGACCGTCATCGACAGGCGCGCATACATTTTGGAATCATGCTTCAGCCACAGGTCGGTGATGGCAAGGCGGATCGAGGTGTCGGTCGCGGCGGTTTTCAGCCCGCCTTCCTGCGCGGCGGCCACCCCCACGGTCGCGCCCGCGCCCGTCGCCAGGGCAAGCGGCGTGCAGCCCTGCACAAAGACAGGCAGCGACAGCGCCAGCAAAGCGGTGATGATTTTTTTCATGACTTGACCCTCGGTTTAATCAGAATGCGTTCAGCAGGTGCTGCGGCAATTTGCCGGGCGCAATGACCAGCGCGTCGAACCTGCTCTCGAATACACTATATTGCGTATGCTTCATCAGGTAAAGCTCCGCCGCGCGGCGCACGCGCGACTGGTTGATGCGGGTGATCGCCTCGGCCGCGTCTTCATGGGTGCGACGCAGCTTTACCTCGACGAAGCAGATCACGCCGTAGCGCAGCGCGATGATATCGACCTCGCCGACATGCGTCTTGAAACGGCGTTCCAGGATTTTATATCCTTTCATCCGCAAAAAAAGCGCGGCCATGGTTTCGGCGGCCATGCCTTTATTATGCCCGGATTTGCCGTTCAGTTTTTCCGCGATTTTTTTCGAAATCGCATCCGTGATCTTTTTCATTTTTTGCCTTTCAGCAGCAATGCCCGCTGGTACAGGTCGCTTTTGCGCTGGCCGGATTTTGCGGCGACGAAGCCCGCCGCGTCCTTCACGCCCATGCCTTCCTCATCCATCATTTTCAGCAGCAGGGCGTCCGTCGCTTCCGCCGTCCAGATGTCGCCGTCACCCGCGCCCGGGCCTTCGACCACCACAACGATCTCGCCTTTCGGCGCGCCTTCCGCGTCGTAATGACCGGCAAGGGCGGTCAGGGTGTCGCGGCGTATTTCCTCGAATTTCTTGGTCAGTTCGCGCGCCACCGCTGCGCGGCGGTTGCCAAGAATTTCCGCCATGTCGCGCAGGCTTTCGGCCAGGCGCGGCGCGGTTTCATAAAATATCAGCGTGCAGGGCACGGCCTTCACATCCGTCAGCGCCGATTTGCGCGCGGCGCTTTTGGGCGGCAGAAAACCCGCGAACATGAATTTGTCGCTGGGCAGCGCCGACAGGACCAGCGCCGTCAATGTGGCTGTCGCGCCGGGGATGCAGGTCACGTAAATCCCCTCCGCCACCACGGCATCGACCAGTTTGTAGCCGGGATCGGATATCAGCGGCATGCCGGCATCGGATATCAGGGCGATGCGCTCCCCCGCCTTCAGCCGCCGGATGAGCTGCGGGCGCATCTCGTCGGCGTTATGGTCGTGATAGGGAATTTTCGGGGTGTCGAGGCCGTGATAGCTGGTGAGCTTGCCCGCTTCCCGCGTATCCTCGCAGGCGATGGCGTCCACTTTCCCTAATACCTCGATCGCGCGCAAAGTAATGTCGCCCATGTTGCCGATGGGTGTCGCTACGATATAAAGACCACCATCGAGGTCAGATTCAAGTTTTCGTGCCATAGGCGATGACTATAATGGAGACCTTGAAATTATCGGGGCTTTGCCCGTCAACCGGAGTATATCGAAAAAATGTTCAAGCCTGTCCAGTTTTTATTCGCTGCCCTGTTCGCCCTCACCCTGTCCGGTTGCGTCACGGGCGGCACCTATAGCGGCAATATGCCCGGCAATACCGGCGTCGTGACCAACGACCCGAACGCGATGCCGAACCTGGGCTGGCAGACGGCGGGCGACCGCCGCGACCTCGCGCAGCAAAGCGCCGCAGCACAGCGCGACCCCGGCCGCCCCGGTCTTGTGGTGTCGGCGAAGAAAGTGAAAGTGGCGCTGCTGCTGCCGCTGTCCGGCAAGAACGCCGATCTTGGCCAGTCGATGCTGAAGGCGGCGCAGATGGCGCTGTTCGATGTCGGTTCCGCCAATTTCGAAATGGTGCCGAAGGATACGAAAAGCACGCCCGGCGGCGCATCGATGGCCGCGCAGGAAGCCGCCAATAGCGGCGCCGCCATGTTCCTCGGCCCCATCTTCGCCGAAGATGTGCGCGCGGTGAAGCCTGTTTCGTCCTCCCGCAACATCCCGATGCTGGCCTTCACCACCGACTGGACGCTGGGCGGCGGCGACACGTATATCATGGGCTTCCTGCCCTTCGCGCAGGTCGCGCGCGTCGCGCAATACGCGAAAACGCATGGCGGCGACCGCGTCGCGGTATTCGCGCCCACCACGCCCTATTGCGACGCGGTGATCGGCACGCTGAACCGCGCGGGCGTCAGCGCCGTGAAGGTGCAGCGCTATGCGCCGCAGCAGGCGGATCTTTCCGCCGCCGTTGCGGCCTTTGCTCAGGAAACGAAAGCCCAAGCGCCGCTTTCCTATACCTTCAACGCGCTGATGATGCCGGTCGGCGGCGAAAGCATGCGCTCGCTTGCTTCCGTCCTGTCGCAGAACGGCATCAACAACCGCAACACGCGCTTCCTTGGCACGGGCCTGTGGGACGATACCGCGCTGTCGGGCGATCCTGCCGTGTTCGGCGGGTGGTTCGCAGCGCCCGACCCGGCGGCGCGCCGCGATTTCGAGCGCCGCTACAGCGAAAACTACGGCGGCGCCCCCTTGCGCCTCTCCTCGCTCGCCTATGACGCAACGGCCCTTGCGGCTGTGCTGGCGCGCACGGGCGGCGACGGCAACGCCTACAGCCGCGACCGCCTGATGAACCAGCGCGGCTTTGCCGGCATCGACGGCATCTTCCGCTTCCGCGGCGACGGATTGTCTGAGCGCGGCCTTGCCGTGCTGGAAATCCGCTCCGGCGGCGCGAAAGTGATCGATCCCGCGCCCACCGCGTTCCTGGGTTCCGGCAGCTGATGACTCTCGCCGCGATACAAAAACGCATGAAGGCCGCCTGCGAACAAGCAGCGCGGCCTTTGTCGTCCGTGCAGCTGGTCGCGGTCAGCAAGATGCAGACCGATGCCGCCGTTGCCGCCGTGCTGGATGCAGGCCAGCGCGTGTTCGGCGAAAACCGCGTGCAGGAAGCGAAAGAGCGCTGGCTGCCCCTGCGCGAAAAATACGACGACCTGAAACTTCACCTGATCGGCCATCTGCAATCGAACAAGGCGTCGGTCGCCGTCGCGCTGTTCGACGTGATCGAAACAATCGATTCAGAAAAACTGGCCGGCGCGCTGAAGAACGAGATGGACAAGCAATCCCGCCCCCTGCCCTGCTTCCTGCAGGTGAATACCGGCGAGGAGGAGCAGAAAGGCGGCGTCGCGCCGCGCGATGTCGAGGCTCTTTATAAATTCTGCCAGAGCGCAGGGCTCAATATATATGGTCTGATGTGCATCCCGCCCGTCGATGAAATCCCCGATCCGCATTTCGCGCTTTTGAACAAGCTGGCCAAGGGACTCGGGCTGCCCCATTTGAGCATGGGCATGAGCGCCGATTTTGAAACCGCGATTCGATACGGCAGCACGCATATTCGTGTCGGCAGCGCCCTTTTTGGCATTAGGGAAAATAGTAAAGCATAGCATTTTCAACGTCTTATAAATTAAATCTTCATTCTGTTAAATGGTTCTTGTCATTGTGGAATGTCGTTGACATAATGCCTTCACTTCGCCATAAAAGACACGAACCAAAGACTTAAAAGAATTAGGCAAGAGCCACGGCCCGACTACAGGAAATGTCTTTCATTTCCAGCGCGTTTAGAGAAATAAAGCGCCCTGTCGACGCCGCCAAAAAGAAACTAAAAACTGGAGAGCACACACATGGGTAAAATTGTCGGGATTGACCTCGGTACCACGAAATCAGCCATCGCGATTTACGAGAACGACCAGCCGAAAATCTATCAGAACCTCAAGGGCAAGCGCACGACGCCGTCCTATGTCGCCCTGAAAAAAACCACCGACAAAAAAACCAAGGAAGTCTCCGAAGAATGGATCGTCGGCGAAGCCGCGAAAAACCAGACCATCATGAACCCGCTGAACACGCTGTACGGCGTGAAGCGCCTGATCGGCCGCCGCTTCGACGATCCCGAAGTGCAGAAAATGGAAAAACTGGCTTCCTATAAAATCGTCAAGGGCCCGAACGGCGACGCCTGGGTTGAAGTCGACGGCAAGCCGATGGCGCCCGTGCAGATTTCCGCGATGGTCCTGCGCGAGCTGAAAGAAGCCGTTGAAAAGCAGATCGGCGAAAAAGTGACCGAAGCGGTCATCACCGTCCCCGCTTACTTCAACGACGCGCAGCGCAAAGCGACCAAAGACGCGGGCGAAATCGCCGGCCTCGACGTGAAGCGCATCATCAACGAGCCGACCGCGGCCGCCCTTGCCTATGGCATGGACAAGCAGGAAAGCGGCAAGATCGCCGTCTACGACCTCGGCGGCGGCACGTTCGACGTCTCGATCCTCGACCTGTCGATGGAAAAAGGCGGCAGCATGATCCGCGTGCTGGCGACCAACGGCGACACGTTCCTCGGCGGCGAAAACTTCGACGAGCGCCTGTCGGAATTCCTGATCGGCAAGATCAACGAAGAACACGGCACCGATATCGACATCCATGACAAAAACTCCCGCGCGACGCACGCAACGGCTCTTCAGCGCATCCGCTCGGAAGCGGAACGCGTGAAGATCGAGCTGTCCACGCAGGAAGTTTCCGAAGTTTCGCTGCCCTTCCTGATGCAGACCGCGGAAGGCCCCGTGAACTTCACCTACGAACTGACCCGCAAGGAACTGGAAGGCCTGGTGCAGGACCTGATCGACAAAACCCTGCCCCCGTTCCAGAAATCGCTGGCCGACGCAGGCCTGAAGCTGTCCGAACTCGACGACGTGATCCTGGTCGGCGCGCAGACCCGCATGCCGAAAGTCGTCGAAACCGTGAAGAACTTCTTCGGCAAGGAACCCCGCCGCGACGTGACCCCCGATGAAATCGTGGCGATGGGCGCATCCGTGCAGGCCGCAATCCTGCAAGGTAAAGTCGAAGACGTCCTGCTGCTCGACGTCATTCCGCTGACCATCGGCATCCGCACCGCCGGCGACGGGATGTTCAAGGCGATCCCGCGCAACTCGACGATCCCGACGGAATACAAAGACACCTTCTCCACCTCCGTCGA
>JADYYV010000232.1 GCA_020853455.1 Alphaproteobacteria bacterium
GCATCGGCAGCGGCGTGATGATGGACCATGCGACCGGCATCGTGATCGGCGAAACCGCCGTGGTTGAAAACGACGTGCTGTTCTGGCATGGCGTGACGCTGGGCAGCCGCAGCCTGGAACCGGGCGACCGGCACCCGAAGGTGCGCACAGGTGCGACGCTGGGCGCGCATTGCACAATCATCGGCAATATCGAAATCGGCGCGGGCGCAAAGGTCGCGGCCGGCAGCGTGGTCGTGCATGACGTGCCCGCTGGCAAAACGGTTGCCGGTACCCCTGCGAAAATCATAAACTAATTCAAGCGGTTAATTTTTACGCTTGCGCCGCCGGTCATTAATTCATATAAA
Organism: Alphaproteobacteria bacterium; assembly: GCA_020853455.1. Classification (GTDB taxonomy): domain Bacteria; phylum Pseudomonadota; class Alphaproteobacteria; order Micavibrionales; family UBA2020; genus JAPWJZ01. Next base: position 345 of record JADYYV010000232.1, read on the forward strand.
TTCAATAGGAATTGAATCATGCTCTCCATGAAATGCAAATACGCGCTGAAGGCGCTTGTCGTACTGGCGGCCGAAGGCACGAAACTGCCGTCGAGCGCGATTGCGCAAAAGGCGCGCGTGCCGGCCAAATTCCTCGAAGCGATTTTGACCGACCTGCGCAAGGCCGACGCGCTGACCTCGGAGCGCGGCGCGCATGGCGGGCATAAATTAAAGGGCTCGCCTGAAAAAATCATGCTCGGCCATGTGGTGCGCGCGATGGACGGCATGCTGGCACCCATCCCCTGCGCCAGCACGTTTTACTATAAAAAATGCGACGACTGCACAGACGAGAAAATCTGCGTCATCCGCCATGCGATGACGGAGGTGCGCAACAAGATCGCCGAAGTGCTGGACAGCATGTCGCTCGAAGACCTCGTCAACATGTCGCCCAAGAAAAAACAGCAATTATTCTGGTAGGAGTTTTAGATGATCCGCAAATTGTTCACAGGTCACTGTCACGAGGCAGGCGAGACATATTTGGAACATCTGGGATTCACGGTTAAAACTTCCGCAACGCTTTTGTTTTCCGGTTTCGCCCTTTTCATCCACGGCATTTTTCCCTTCCTTTTCACCACCACCGCGAGCGCGAATATCAAGCGCCTGAACGCAACCATTCTTGCGCGCGCCGCCAAGGCACCCGAGACAAACGTCGCGCCCTTGCACAAAAAAGCCGCCTGATCATGGGCTGGTACGACATCGCCATCGTCGGCGGCGGATTTTCCGGCGTTGCGACCATCGCGAATATCGTGCGCGACGCCGCCAAACCGATTGCGATTGCCGTCGTGTCGCGCGATGCGCGCGGCGTGTTCGGCCCCGCCTATGCGACGCCGCGCGACGAACACCTGCTGAACGTGCCTGCCGCCAATATGGGGCTGTTCGCCGACAATCCCCGTCATTTTTATGAATGGACGCAGGCGCAGGGCATCACCGCCGCCCCCGGCGATTACCTGCCGCGCAGGCTGTATGCGCAATACCTGCAATCCGTCCTTGATGCCGCGCAGGCGGCCGCGCGCGACAAAGGCATCCGCATCGGCTGGTTTCAGGGCGAGGCGGAGGATATCGAGGATCATGCCGAATACCTCTCCGTCCGCTCGGGCGGCGACGGCATCGATGCGCGTGTGGTGGTGCTGGCGATCGGCAACGCGCTGCACAAGGGCGATGCGGGCCCCGCAATCGACCAGCCGTGGAAATTCGATTTTAAAACCCTGTCGCCCGCGCAGAAAAAAATCGCGCTGATCGGCAGCGGGCTGACGGCGGCGGATATCATCATCAGCATTCTTGATACCGGCTGGCAGGGTGACATCACCTGCTATTCCGGCCATGCCGCCCTGCCCCGCGCGCATCTGGCGGGATATGACGCCGACAAGCGCGTTGCGCTGCCGCCCGACCAGTATATTTCGCAGCGGCTGTCCGGCATCATGCAGGCGCTGCGGCGGGAAATAAAATCGGGCGCGCGCGAATGGCATTACATCATCGACAGCCTGCGCCCGCTGACGCAGGACATCTGGCGGTCATTGAGCGCGACCGACCGCGAACGGCTGGTGAAAAAGTATTTCACGCTGTGGAACATCCACCGCCACCGCTACGCCCCGCATATCGCCGCGCGCATCGATGCGGCGCAGGCAGGCGGGCAGCTGAAAATGGTCAAGGCGCGCGTAGCATCCGCCGCGCAAACGCCGGATGGCGTTGCGCTGGAACTGGCGACGAAGGACGGCGTAGAAACGGCAGCCGGTTTCGACCTTGTCTTCCGCTGCACGGGCGTCGATTACAAAACCGCGCATAATCCGCTGCTGAAAAACATTATCGCGAAGGGGCTGGCAAAACCGCCGGGCAATGATTACGGCATCCGCGCATCCGACAATATGCTGGTTTACCGCGACCGCCCCTGCGCGATGTACGCGCTGGGCGCGCCTTTGTTCGGCGCTTTGTTCGAAACGACTGCGGTGCCGGAGCTGCGCTTGCAGGCGAAGCTTATTTCGGATTCATTTTTGGAGGATTCAATCGCCAGCAAATCGCGCGCAATTGGTTGAGATGGATCACGGCATGGGCCGTCATCATCCAGTGCCATTGCCGCGCGGTGAAGGGGCCGAACCACGGGTGCAGCAAGGCGGCTTTGGCGTTGCGGTCGCCGACCGCCTTGTCGAGTTCGGCCATCGCGGTTGCCGAATAGGCGCGGAATTTCGTCAATGCTTCCTGCGCGGTCATATTGCCCTTGGGCTTGACGCGCGCCATTTCGACTTCGTAATCCGGCACGACGCCTTTCGATAGCGGCACGACCAGCGATGCGATGCCCTGCGTCACGATCAGCATATGTTCCAGCAGCATGGCGGCGGACCAGTAGCGGGAGCTGTCTTCCAGCCCGAATTGCGGCGGCACCAGCACGCGTTGCGTGCGCTGTTCCTCGCTCAAGGATTCGTAATCGGCGATGATTTTTCCGGCGACGCGGCCGAAACCTTCGCTGTCTTTTTCCCAGCTCGAGGTGCCGATAACAAACGGCCTGACGATATAACGCATCAGCAGCTTGTGATGCAGCGGCACGCCCGCGCCGGGCTTTTGCAGGCTTGCCTCGATCTCGGCGTCGCTGCGGGTATCAGCCATTCTTTTTCTCCGCTTTGGCAGGCGCCGCAGGGTCTGCGGGCGTGTCGGCTTTCGCCGCCGGCGCGTCCCAGCCGCCGCCCAGCGCGCGGATCAGCTGCACCGTGCCGGAGAGGCGTGCGCGCTTGATTTCCACGCCGGAGCGTTCGGATTCCAGCGCTTCGCGCCGCGCGGTGATGCTTTCAAGGTAGCCAAGGTCGCCTTCGTCATAGCGGAGTTTGGCGATTTGCGCCGCGCGCTTCGATGCGTGTTCGGCGCGGTATTGCGCGTTCGCCTGACGCGACAGCATGCGCAGCCGCGACAGGCTGTCTTCCACGTCGCGGAAGGATTCCAGCACCTGGCCGCGATAGACATGCACGGCTTCTTCATACTGCGCCTTGCTGCGATCCAGATTGGCAACCGCGCGGCCGCCGCCGAAGATCGGCACGGTCATGAGCGGGCCGATCGCCCAGCTGCGGCTCGACCAGTTAAACAGGCTGCCCAGCACATCGGATTCAAACCCGCCCGACCCTGTCAGGAACAAGGACGGGAAGAATGCGGCGCGCGCGACGCCGATACGCTCGTTCGACGCCTCCAGGGCTTTTTGCGCGGCGGTCACGTCGGGACGGCGTTCCAGCAGCGCCGACGGCAGACCCGCCGGAATGACCGGAATTTTGGTGACGATGTTTTCTTTTTCAAACGCGAAATCCATCGGCGCCTTGCCGAGCGCCAGCGCCAGCGCGTGTTCCAGCTCCGACCGGCGCTGTTCCGCCGCGTGCAGCTGGCTGCGCGTGTTTTCAAGATCGACGACGGATGACGCGACATCCAGTTCGGTAATGTCGCCCGCATCGGATTTTTTCTCGAGGATGCGCGCGTTCTGCTGGCGCAGGTTCAGCCCGCGGTTCAGGATATCGATATCGCGGTCGGTCGCGCGCAGCGCGAAGTAAAGATCGGCCACATCCGCCTGCAGCGCCAGCTTAACGCTCTGATACGTCGCCGCCGCCGCTTTCGCGTCGAGGCGGGAGGCAAGCCAGCCGCCGCGCACGGAGCCGAACACATCGAGCTCGTAATTCAGGCCGAAGCTGGTCAGCGCGTCGTTTTCAATCGCCAGCGCGGAACCGGGCGCAAGGCCGCGGCCCACCGCATTCGGCTGGCGGCGCGTAAAGCTGCTGGTGTTGTCGATCGTCGGGAACAGGTAGGAGCGCGACACCTTGGCCGTTGCCCGCGCCTGTTTCACGCGCGCGGCATAGACCTTGACGTTTTCGTTGCCGGCGACAGCCTGTTCGACCAGCGCGTTCAGTTTTTCGTCGCCGAACACGCGCCACCATTCGCCGCGCGGCAATGCAGCCGAAGGTTCCGCCACTTTCCACGTGCCAATTTCCTTGGCCGAGAGTTCCTTTTCCGAAGGCGCTTCCTTGAACGCTTCGGTTTTGGTCACTTCAGGTTTCAGGAAATCGGGCGCCATATTGCAGGCCGACAGCGCGGCCGTGATGGCAAGCAGTGATACGAGATGCTTTATTTTCATTTTCCAGCCTCTGCGGGGCAGGCGATCGTGCCCGAATGATGATGGCCCGTCAGCGTGCCGCCCGCAAGCGTGCGCAGGATGACATAGAAGATGGGCGTGAAGAAGATACCAAGCAGCGTAACGCCGAGCATGCCCGAAAACACCGTGATGCCGATGGCAGCACGCATTTCCGCGCCCGCGCCCGTCGAATAAACGAGCGGCAGCACACCCATGATAAAGGCGAAGGACGTCATCAAAATGGGGCGGAGGCGCAGGCGGCTGGCGTTCATGGCGGCATCGACGATGCCCTGCCCCTGGAATTCAAGCTCGCGCGCGAATTCCACGATCAGGATGGCGTTTTTGCACGCCAGGCCGACAAGGACGATGAGGCCGATCTGGGTGAAGATGTTGTTGTCCCCCCCCGTCACGAACACGCCGAACAACCCGCAGAGCAGCACGATCGGCACGATCATGATGACGACCAGCGGCAGGATCAGGCTTTCATATTGCGCCGCCAGCACGAGGAACACGAGGAACACGCAAAGCGGGAAGATATAGACAGCCGTGTTACCCGCCAAAATCTGCTGGTATTTGAGATCCGTCCATTCGAAATCCATGCCGGCCGGCAGTTTCGCCTTCAGGATGTCGATCATCGCTTTTTCCGCGACTTCGGTCAGCACGCCGGGCGCGGGGCCGCCGTTGATGTCGGCGGTGCGGTAGAGGTTGTAGCGCGTCGCGGCATCGGGGCCGTAACTTTGCTTGACCGTCACCATCGAGCCCAGCGGCACCATTTCACCCGCCGCGTTGCGCGTTTTCAGCTGCAGGATATCGTTCGCCTGCGCGCGGAACGGCGCGTCGGCTTGCGCGATCACCTGATAGGTGCGCCCGAAACGGTTAAAGTCGTTGATGTAGAGGGAGCCCAGATAGATTTGCATGGTCGCAAAGATATCGGTGACCGACACGCCCAGCTGCTTTGCTTTTTCACGGTCGACATCGACGTAAAGCTGCGGCACGTTGATCTGGAAGCTGGAGAAGACGTTGGCGAGCACCGGATTCTGCCACGCCGCCATTTGCACATCCATCGCGGCTTTTTGTAGCGCTTCATACCCAAGGTCAGTGCGATCCTCAATTTGTAACTTGAAACCGTCAATCATGCCAAGGCCGTCCACGGGCGGCGGCGGGACCACAACCACGAAGGCATCCTCGATCGCCGCCATCTTGCCCATCAGCTTGCCGGCGATGGTCGGGCCGTAGAGGTCTTCGCTTTCGCGCTCCTCGAACGGGTCGAGAGTGATGAAGATAATGCCTGCGCTGGAACTGGCGGAAAAACCCGCAATCGAAAGGCCAGGGAAAGCAACCGCGCTTTCCACACCCGGTTCCGCCATTGCGATTTCACCCATGCGGCGAATGACCGCATCGGTGCGCTCCAGCGAAGCGCCGGAGGGCAACTGCGCGAAGGACACAAGATATTGCTTATCCTGCATAGGGATTTAACCTTGCGGAATGAAGTAAACAAGCCCCCCCGCGGCGCCCGCCAGGACAAGATCGACGACCAGCACCAGCGGCTTCATACGCGTCACGCGGTTCAGCACACGGCCATAGCCTTTGGCCGCACCCTTGAACACACGGTTAAAGCCGTTGAAGAACCAGCCGAGTGTTTTGTTGAGGAATTTTTCGAACACATCGCCTTCCGCATCATGCGCATGCAGCAGTTTTGCCGCCAGCGCAGGGCTGAGGGTGAGCGAGTTAAAGGCGGAAATGACGGTCGAGATCGCAATCGTCAGCGCAAACTGGCGATAGAACTGCCCGGTCAGCCCGGTGATGAATGCGAGCGGGATGAAGACGGCGCAGAGCGTCAGGGCACTCGCGATGATGGGCCCGCTGACCTCGTCCATCGCCTTGTGCGCGGCGTCGATGGGGGCGAGGCCTTCCTCGATATTGCGCTCCACGTTTTCGACGACGACGATCGCGTCGTCGACGACGATACCGATCGACAGGACAAGGCCAAACAGTGTCAGGTTGTTGATGGAGAACCCGAACAGGTGCATCACCGCAAACGTGCCGATGACCGACACAGGCACGGCCAGCAGCGGAATGATCGACGCGCGCCATGTTTGCAGGAATATGATGACGACGAGAACGACCAGCGCAATCGCCTCCAGCAGCGTATGGATCACGCTGTCGATGGAGGATTGCACGAAACGGGTCGGGTCATAAACGATGGAATAATCGATGCCTTCGGGGAAGGTTTCTTTCAATTCCTTCATGACGGCGCGGGCGTCGTTCGACAGCTGGATCGCGTTTGATTCCGGCGCCTGGAAAATGGCGATGGCCGCCGCCTGTTTGTTGTTGAGGAGCGAGCGCAGCGCATAGGCGTTGGGCCCCAGTTCGACGCGCGCGACATCGCCCAGACGCGTGATGCCGCCGGTATTGGATGTCTTCAGGATGATGTCGCGGAATTCCTGCTCGTCCTGCAGGCGGCCTTGCGCGTTGACCAGCAATTCAAACGCCGCCGTGCCTTCATGGGGCTGGCCGCCGATGACACCGCCCGCGACCTGCACGTTCTGTTCGCGCACGGCGTTTGCGACGTCGTTCGCAGTCAGGCCAAGTGCCGAAATTTTCGTGGGGTCGAGCCAGATGCGCATCGCATAATCGCCGCCGCCGAACATCAGCACATCGCCGACGCCCTTCAGGCGCGCCATGCGGTCGCGGATATTGAGCGCGCCATAGTTGCGCAAATAAGTGGTGTCATAGCGTCCATCGGGCGAGGTCAGGTGAATGACCAGCGTGATGTTGTTGGAGCTTTTGACCGTGCTAACGCCGATCTGGCGCACGATATCGGGCAGGCGCGGCAGGGCTTGGCTGACGCGGTTCTGCACCAGCTGCTGCGCCTTGTCGGGGTCGGTGCCCAGTTTGAAGGTGACGGTCATCGCCATCTGGCCGTCGGCGGTCGATTGGGAATTGATATAAAGCATCCCCTCGACGCCGTTGACCTGTTCCTCGAGCGGCGTCGCCACGGTTTCGGCGATCACTTTCGGGTTCGCGCCGGGATAGCTGGCGCGGACGACAATGGATGGCGGCGCGACTTCGGGATATTCCGAGATCGGCAGCAAGGGCATTGAGACAAGGCCGCCCAGCAGGACCAGCAGGGACAACACGCCCGCGAAAATCGGGCGATCGACGAAAAATTTGGCGAAGTTCATTTTTATTTGCCTTCTTGGGGGGCTTCTTCTTTAGCAGGTTCTTGTGCAGCGGGCTGGCCTTCGGACGCGGGCGCGCCTTCGGGCTTGAGTGTTTCCATCGATACGATCACGGGCTGGACGGGCATACCGGGGCGCACGCGCTGCAAGCCGTTCACGACGATCTTTTCGCCGGCGGCAAGCCCGCTATCGACGACGCGCAACCCGTTTTCCAGCGTGCCGATCTGCACGGGGCGGTAGCCGACCATGCCCTTGTCATCGACGGCATAGACGTATTTGCGGTCCTGGTCGGTATTGACGGCGGAATCGTTCACCAGCACGGCGGATGTCTTGTCGGCGGTGCCAAGACGGATGCGCGCGAACAGGCCGGGCGTCAAAACGCCGTCGGTGTTCGCGAATTCGGCGCGCACGCGCATCGTGCCGGAATCGCCGCTCAGCTGGTTGTCGAACGACCGGATCTTGCCTTCGCGCTTGAATTCGGTTTCGTCGGCCAGCGCCATGTAAACGGGCATGTCGGCGGCGCGGCCTGCGCGCACGGATTTCATCGCGCGCAGATATGTTTGTTCATCAATGTCGAAATCGGCATAGACCGGATCGACCGACTGGATCGTCGTCAGCACGACCATCCCCGCGCCGACGGTATTGCCGACGGTGATGTCCGGGCGGCCGACGCGGCCCGTGATGGGCGCGCGCACTTCGGCGTATTCGACGTTCAGCTGCGCGAGTGTGAGCGCGGCTTCGGCGGCCTTGATCGCCGCCTGCGCTTCCTTGTTGCCGTTCATGCGTTCATCGTACTCGCGCTGCGACAGCGCCTTTTGCTTGAACAGTTTTTCGGCGCGCTCGGCCGTGCTGCCCGCAAGCGCTGCGCGCGCCTGCGCGGATGCCAGTTCGGCTTCGGCCTGCGCCAATGCCGCCTTGAAGGGGCGCATGTCGATCGTGAACAAAGGATCGCCCTTTTTCACCGTGTCGCCTTCCTTGAAATGCACTTCGTCGATGATGCCGTTCACGCGGGGGCGCACTTCGACATCCTCGACGGCACGCAGGCGGCCGGAGAATTCGGCCCAGCGGGTGATTTCCTTTTGCATGACAACCGCGACGCTGACCGGCATCGGGCCCTGCGGCGCGTCCATGCTGTAACCGTCCTGCGGCCAGGCGGCGACAATAACAGCGCCGAGCGCGAGTGCGGCGATACCGGAGAGGAGATAGTTTTTCATGATGCCTTTTCCTTTTCCCGACCAAACGGTAGGGGTATTAAAAACCTGTTGAGACCCGCCAGAAGGTCGCGCTGGATGACTTCCGGGTCATTGGCGACTTTGGCCTGATAAAGAATGCCCATCGCGTACGAAAACATCTCGCAGGCGCGTTTGTTGATTTCGGGGCGCGACACGCCGTCGAAGGCGGGAAGATCGCGCAGGACGCTTTCGAAATAGGCGCAATGCCCGTCGAAAATTTCCTTCAGCTTTTCGCGCACGCGTTCATCCTGCGCGCCCAGTTCGGAGCCTGCGGATGCCAGCGGGCAGCCGTAGATTTTTCCTTCTTTTTCATATAGTTCTTTTTGCCATTTAAAGCAGCTTTCGGCGTAAACGCCGAGCCGTTTTTCGGCCGGGATTGTCGGCGAAAAGGCCGCATCCAGCGCGCGTTTGCCCTCCGCCCACATATGATCATAGGCGGCGAGCGCAAGGTCGGTTTTGGAGCTGAAATGGTGGTAAAACGTGCCCTTCTTGATACCGGCGGCGCCCGCGATATCATCGACGCTGACCGCGCCGAAAGACTGGCGCATCAGGAGCCCTGCGGCGGCCTGTACCAGATGATCTCGTGTCGGCGATTGTTTGCGTTTGCACCTAAACATGTGGATAAACTACCGACCGATCGGTCGGGTGTCAAGAAAATCATGTGAGTGATTGATTTTAAAGGTTTTTATTTGCAAGCACGGGGATGCGCTGCGCCTGCCCCAGCGCATCGCCGATGATGTATGTAAACCCGATGGCTTTGGCCGCCTCGATATCCGCAGGCGCCGAAACATCCTTGATATAAGTCTTCAGTCCCAGATCGCGATAGCAGGCGACAAAATTTTTCGCGGCGCGGCGCCAGTCGCCGGACGCTGCGCCTTTCAGCGAAAACCCGCAGCCATGCAGCACGGGAAACTGCGCGAGCGGGTTGTGCAGCGCGCCCGCAAGCCCGCGCGCGCGGGGATCGGGCCCCATATCGAGCAGGCAGGAACGCACGCCGTTTGAAATCGCGTTGATACTTTCAGCGACGGCCAGCGGCGCGTTTCCTGCGGGCAGACCCGACACCTCGACCATCAGGCTGGCCGCCACATCCGGCGCGACGCGCGCGAGGAAACCGGTATAAAGCGCGGCAACGTCGAAATCCGCCGCCGTCTGCAGGCGCAGCGGCACGATGATGCTGGATTCCTGCAGGCGCGAGCGCAGGTAATAAACCTGCACAGCCGCGCCGAACAGCATGGCAAGGTCCTGCCGCATGATTTCGCCGGTATTGTATTTGTCGGGCGCAACGGGGCTGGCGATGCCGCAATACGCGCCGCCGATCGCCGCCGTTTCCAGGTCGAAAAACGGCACATAGGAAATATCCGACTGCGCGACCATGTCCATCATTTGCGGCAGCAGCGGGATATTCCGGCGGCTGTGGTACATGTCGTGCATCGCGCGCGCGGCCCAGAGCCGCACCATTTCATCGCCGGGATTCTGCCCGAGCCCTTCACGGTTCAGCTTGTGGATTTCGCTTTCCATCTGCGCGACCAGTTCTTTCATCAACAGGTCTTTGGCAGCGGTTTTTGCGGGCGGTGCTGAAGTTTCGGACAATGCCGTATCGCGCGGCGCGGTCACGGCGGCCGCGACGGCAAGACCGATGTCGCGCACCCGCCCGCGCGCGGCGGCCACGGGCAGCAGGAAAAACGCGATATCGACCAGCGTGCCGCCGCGATAGGTATAAACCCCGGGCGTTTCATCGAGCACGTCATCGGCCGCCGCGCGCCACGCCTGCGCCACGAGCCTCGGCACGCGTTGCGTGCTGACAAAAAGGTCGGGCAGCACGGATTTGAGATCCAGCGCATGGGGCGCGACGGATTTTTCGGCCGTGATTTCGTCAAAACTGTCCTGCGGCACTTCGTGCCGGCCCATCGACATGGCGCATCCTCCCCTTCCCTTATCTTAAGGCGGGTAAATGAAGAGGAAGTAAAATTATGCCGCGCCCGCCATACGGCGGTATGCCGATCAGGGAATAAATGCGACGAATTCGGGGTTGAGGAATTTTTTATCGGCCTTGCCATAGACGAAGGGCGAGCCGTCGATCATCGTGACTTCGCCGCCGGCCGCGCGCAAAATCGCTTCGCCCGCCGCCGTGTCCCATTCCGAAGTGGGTCCGAGGCGCGGATAGTAATCCGCCTGCCCCGCCGCCAGCGCGCAGAATTTCAACGAGCTGGAGCGGTTGAACAATGCGGCGACCTTTTTGTCCTTCAGGAATTCGTTGAGGCGTTCGGGATCGCCGTGGCGTTTCGACGCGACAACGGTGATGCCTTCCTCAGGCGGCTTGCGGACGGAAATTTTTTCTTCGGGGCCGTCGCCGACGCTCATGAAGGCTTCGCCAGCCGCGCCGTAATACAGCTCGCCGGATACGGGCGCGAAGATGATCCCCATGACAGGCTTGAAATCGACCATCAAACCGATATTGACGGTGAAGTCGCCGCCGCCGGTGATGAATTCCTTGGTGCCGTCCAGCGGATCGACGAGGAAGAACGTGCCGGACGAAATATCGGGGATCGTGCCGCCTGCCACGGATTCCTCGCCCACCATCGGGATCTGCGGCGCGATATTTTTCAGGGCCTCGATAATCAGCGCTTCGGCTTCCTGATCGGCAAGCGTGACGGGAGAGCCGTCGACTTTGTCGATCACTTCCGCGCCCTCGCGGTAATATTTCAGTTCGATATCGCCGGCAGCGCGGACGACGGGGATCAGCTTCCGCGCGAGTTCGAGGTAGTCCATTCTGTTTATTTCCTTGCCGCGATGCTGGTGACGTTGCCCTGACCCGCCTGCGTGCGCTGCAGGATGTAATCGACGATCATTTCGACGCAGGCATCAATGCCCTGCGCCGATGTATCGACGATGAGGTCGGCGTTTTCGGGTTCTTCATAGGGAGACGAAATGCCCGTGAAATCCTTGATCTCGCCCTTGCGCGCCTTCTTATAAAGGCCTTTGGGGTCGCGTTTTTCGCAAGTGCCGAGATCGGCCTTCACATAGATTTCATGGAAGAGGTCGCCAGCCGCTTCGCGCGCCTTGCGGCGGTCGGCGCGGTAGGGGGAGATAAAGGCGGTGATCGAAATCAGCCCCGCATCGCCCATCAGCGCGGCCACATGGCCGATACGGCGGATGTTTTCCGTGCGCTCCTCCGGCGAGAAGCCGAGATCCGCACAAAGGCCCTTGCGGACATTGTCGCCGTCCAGCACGTAGGTCTGCATGCCGCGGTTGAACAGCGCATGTTCGACGCGCATGGCGAGCGTCGATTTGCCCGAGCCGGACAGGCCGGTCAGCCAGATGACCGCGCCCTTGTGCCCGTTGCGGGCGGTGCGCGCGACATTGGTCAGCATGTGATCGACCGCATGGATATTTTCGCGCGGCTTTTGCAGCAGCTGGCGCTGGTCGATCAGGCCTTCCGACCCGATGATACCGCCGCCCACCACATCGTGGTTTTCGACGATGACGACGCGGCCCATTTTCAGGCTGTCCTGATAGCTGTCGAGCGCCAGCACTTCGCGGCTGCGGAAGGTGACTTCGGCCATTTCGTTGATCTCGACGGTGTCTTTTTCGCTGCGCGACAGGTCGTCGGTGTTGATGACGCGGTCGATGCTCTGCACCAGCACGGTCGCTTCATAGGTCGCAAGCTTGATCTTGTAGTGGTTGCCGACTTTCAAAGGTTTCTTGCCGAGCCAGAAGACGTTGGCGCGGAAGACGTTCGACAGCACGGGCGCTTTTTGCTCGTGGCTGGCCACATCGCCGCGCGCGACGAAAATGGGCTGGTCGAGCGTGATGCCGATCGAGTCACCTGCTTGTGCGGAGAGAATTTCCGACGGGGAATTCCATTTTTCGACGGAAACCACGGTCGCCTGACGGTTGGAGGGTGAGAAGGTCAGCACATCGCCCTTGCGGATAACGCCCGATTCAATGCGCCCCGCGATGATGCGGGTTTCATCCCAGCGATAGACGTCCTGCACGGGGAAGCGCAAGGGGCGTTCCACGGGCGCGGCGACGGGTTCGAACGTGTCAAGCGTTTCCAGCAGGATGCGGCCCTTGTGCCACGGCATGCTGTCGGCGCGTGCGGCGATGTTTTCGCCGTTGCGCGCGGCGATCGGGATGATCGAATGCGGCTTGACGTTGATGCCTGCCAGATAGGCTGTGATTTCGGCCGAAACTTCGCGGAAGCGCGCTTCGGAATAATCCACCAGATCCATTTTGTTGATGACGACCAGAATCTGCTGCAGCCCCAGCAGGTGGAGCAGGTATGCGTGGCGTTTGGTTTGTTCCTTCACGCCTTCTTTCGCATCGACGACGAGGATCGCGGCATCGGCGAAGGCCGCGCCGGAGATCATGTTTTTCAGGAATTCGCGGTGGCCGGGCGCGTCGATGATGACGCAGTTGCGCTTTTGGGTTTTGAACCAGATCTGCGTCGTATCAATCGTGACGGCCTGATCGCGCTCAGCCTGGAACGCATCCAGCAGGAACGACCATTCAAAAGGCACGTTGCGGCGTTCGCAGACGGCCTTGAGTTCCTCCAGCTTGCCATCCATGAAGCTGCCGGTATCGTGCAGCAGGCGGCCGATAAGGGTGGATTTGCCGTGGTCGACATGGCCGACGATCACAACGCCGAGTTTTTGCAATTTATCAAGTGCACTCATATTTTCCTCTTTCTGCCTCCATCCCGCCGAAGGGCGGGATCCGGCGCGGCAACGCCGCATTTATAAACGCCGCTATGCGGCGGGCCAGACCCCGCCCTTCGGCGGGGTGGCGCGGATCAACTTTTTATTTCCAGTTCGGTCATGCGTGCGCGCTCACATATATCCGCTGCGGCGCAGGCGCTCGAAGCTGTCTTCGCTGTCATGGTCCATCGTGCGGCCGGCGCGTTCCGACGATTTCGTCGTTTCCAGCTCGGCGATGATTTCTTCGAGGCTGGACGCGTTGCTCTGGATCGGCGTGGTGATGTTTTTCTCGCCGAGCGAGCGGTAGCGCATGCCGTTTTGCGACAGGTACAGCGGCACATACGGAATGTTTTCGCGCAGTGTGTAGCGCCAGATGTCGATTTCGCGCCAGTGCAGGATCGGGTGGATGCGCACATGGGTGCCTTCGGGGAATTCTGTTTTGTACTGATCCCAGAATTCGGCGGGCTGATCCTTGTAATCCCAGACGCCGTCGAAGCTGCGGGGGCTGAACACGCGTTCCTTGGCGCGCATGGATTGTTCGTCGCGGCGGATGCCGACGATGATGCCCTTGTACTTGTCGCGGGTCATCAGGTTTTTCAGGCCTTCGGTCTTGCGCGATGCGGCGCGGGTTGCGGGCGGCAGGGTCTGGTCCATGTCTTCTTCGGGCGGGCACATTTCGGCGTGGAATTCGAAGCCCCATTCCTTGATCAGCATGTCACGGAAATCATAGACTTCCTGCAGTTCCATGTTGGTGTCGAGCTGGATCATCGGAAACGGGATCTTGCCGAAGAAAGCCTTGCGGATCATCCACAGCAGCGCCGTGGAATCCTTGCCGATCGACCACAGCATGCCAAGCGGCTTGATGCGGTTATAGGCTTCGCGAAGGATATAGATGGTTTTGGATTCGAGGTCGTCGAGATAATCCTGCTGCATAACGCGCCTTTATATTATTGACTCAAGGTTGCAGCGCAAATTAGCAGGATATATAGGGATTCTCAACCCCATTCCCCATAATACCGCAAGGATTTACGGCATAGAAAAAGGGCGACCCAGCCGGGCCGCCCCTGATCTTTATATCTTTGATATTACGGCGCGAATCCGTTGCCGAGTTTCTTGTTGGCCGGTTTCGGAACGCTTTCCAGGCCGTTCGGCGAAGCGCGGTCGTCGTTGGCGGCGCGGCTGAAGGGCTTGTTGAGTTCCTGATCGAAGCCGATCGGGCGGTCCGTCGGGCCTTTTGCGGTCAGGCCGTTCAGGTTCACCTTGTTGATGTCGGCGAGCGTAAGCGTGGTCAGCGCCGCTTTCATCTCGTCCGGCGTGCGGGTGTTGCCCGCCTTGTTCAGCACGCCTTCGTTTTCAAGGCGCAACGCCAGTTCTTTTTCAGCTTTTTCGACGAGGTTACGCACGGTACGGCCGTTGCCGAAGGAGTTTTTCGCGCGTTTCGCTTCCGTCTCCAGCTTTTCCATGGCGACGTCGCGGGCTTCCTGCGACATCGTGTAGCCGCGTTCCTGCAGCATGAAGTCCATGATCTTGCCGAGCTGCGGCATGGTGTAGTCGTCGAAGTTGATATAGGTCATGAAGCGCGATTTCAGGCCTTCGTTCGCGTCGATGAATTTCTTCATCGGATCGGTGTAGCCGGCCACGATCACGATCAGGTCTTCGCGCATGTTTTCCATCGCCGCGACCAGCGTGTCGATCGCTTCACGGCCGAAGTCTTTGGAATCAGAACCGGGGCCCGCTTCGCGCGACAGGGCGTAAGCCTCGTCGATAAAGAGGATGCCGCCCTTGGCCTTTTCGATCTGTTCCTTGGTTTTCAGCGCGGTCTGGCCGACGAAACCGGCGACCAGGTCTTCGCGTTTCACTTCGTGAACCACGGGCTTATCGATGAAACCCAGCGCGTGATAGACCTTGGCGACTTCGCGGGCGAAGGTGGTTTTGCCCGTGCCGGGGTTGCCGGTAAATACCATGTGGCGGGAAATCGGCTTGGTCGCAAGGCCCAGATCTTTTTTGGTCTGGTTGAAACGGGCAACCGCGATGTTCTGCTTGATGTCGCGCTTGGCGGTGTCGAGGCCGATCATGTCGTCGATGTTGGCGAGCGCTTTTTTCAGCGTCTCTTCATCGTTCACGCCGCCGCCCTTGACGTCTTTCAGCGCCTTCGGAATAGCGGCGATGCCGGCTTCCATCAGGTTTTCGGGCATTTCCTTGCGCGCGACGATGGGCAGCACGCCTTTGTCGCCGTCTTCCTTTTTCGGCCAGACGAGCGTGAACAGCTGGCCGGTCTTGCCGTCAGCGGTCATTTCGACGCAATAGGTGGTCTGGTTGTACGGGAGCGTGGGCGCTTTGTCGGGGTTGGCGGAACCAACCAGCGGGCCGAACTTGTTGACCGGACGGCCGTCGAGCGATTCGATGGCGGTGTTGAGCGGCTGGACTGCTTTGCAGTTGCCTTCCGAATCCAGCTTGATGCCGAAGGCGTAGCCTGTTTTCAGATCGACGATTAGATGTTTGGTGAATTCTGCAGCCATGGTGGTACCCCCTTGCAAAGTTTGGCTTGCGTAACTTTGTTACATAACAAGCCAGGACAGCGTTTTATTGTTTCCCCTCGTACCGCAAGAAGCTAATTTAATTGATAGAACACCTGTTCGCTATTGCTTTTCGACTTCGCTTTGTCATAGCTTTGCTGTTTTTTTTCTCGCGCCCCCCTAGGATTCCGATTCTTGATGGCCTATAGTCCGGCCTTGTGATTCTCCCCCTATTCCGGCTGGTTTTGGCGCATGAACATGCCTCCTTTCGACATTACGACACATGTTTTCGATGTTATGTCTTTAGTCGCAGGCCTGATCGCCGGTTTGCTGCTGGGATTTGCCGTATTCAGAAAAGGCACCTCGACGCTCGAAACGCACCTTGCGGCGAAGGCTGAGTCGCTGGAAATCCAGAACCGCGAATTGCTGCAAAAATCCGCGAAGCTGGAAAGCGAGCTGGAGAAAGAAGCCGAGGCGCTGCAGCAGCAACTGAAACTGATTGAATCCACCAAGGCGCAGATGACGGCGGACTTCAAGGCGATGAGCCTCGAGGCGCTGAACGCCAGCCGCGAAAACTTCCTGTCGATTGCGCAGGAACGCTTCACGCAACTGCAGACCGCCGCGCATACCAACATGAAGGAAACTGTCACGCCCCTCGCCCATACGCTGAAGATGATGGACGAAAAAGTGACGCTGCTGGAAAAAGAACGCCACGGCGCATATGGCGAGCTGCGCGAACACCTGAAAACGATGAAGACCGATCAGGATAAATTGCGCCTTGAAACCGGCAGCCTTGTGCAGGCGCTGCGTTCCCCCTCCACCCGCGGGCAATGGGGCGAAATGCAGCTGAAACGCACGCTGGAAATGGCGGGGCTGGTCGAGGGCATCCATTACGAAGAACAGGTCGCCGTCGAAAACCAGCGCCCCGATGTGGTTGTGAAGCTGCCGGGCGGCAAGGTCATTATTATCGACGCGAAAGCGCCGATCGAGGCATATCTGGATTCAATCAAGGACGGCGTGACCGAAGCCGACCGCATCACCGCGCTCGACCGTCATGCCCGCCATGTGCGCGAACATATCAAGCAGCTGGGCAGCAAGGCCTATTGGGAAAAGTTCGATACGCCCGAATTCGTCATCATGTTCCTGCCCGGCGAAAGCTATTACAGCGCGGCGCTGGAGCGCGATCCCGGCCTGCTGGAGGCTGGCGTCGACCAGAAAGTTATTCCGTCATCGCCTACCACCCTGATTTCGCTGCTGAAGGCTGTGGCCTATGGCTGGCAGCAGGAAAAGCTTGCCGCCAATGCGCGGGAGATTTCGGAGATGGGGGCGGAGCTGTATAAACGCCTTTGCACCTTCAGCAACCATCTGGATAAGGTCGGCAAGGGTTTGAACGGCGCGGTCGAGAATTACAACAAGGCGATGGGCTCCTACACCTCCCGCGTCATTCCCTCGGCGCGCGACTTCCAGAAGCTGCAGCATCTGCAAGCCGATGAAAAACTGCCCGACATGATGCAGATCGAGGCGACACCCGCATCATCGCCCGACCTGACCCTGATCGAGGGCGATAACGATAACCCGTTGAAAAAGGCGCAAAAAGACTGAGTTTCTTGACTCGCGCCACGCCCTTATTTATCTAAGGTATAACGAAAGGGCGTTTTCCATGGCCACAGTACCCCTTTACGTTGTCCCGCATCCCGTGCTGAAGCGCGTGGCCGACCCTGTCAGCAACATCACCGACGACCACCGCAAGC
>JADYYV010000233.1 GCA_020853455.1 Alphaproteobacteria bacterium
ATGGCGGTGGGCGAAGCGGCCTGCGTTTCCGTGCATGGCGCGAACCGTCTCGGCTCCAACTCGCTTTTGGATTTGGTTGTATTTGGCCGCGCGGCCGCAATCCAGGCCGCGAAAACCATCACGCCGGGCGCATCGCATAAACGCCTGCCGGCCGATGCGGGATCCAAAGCGCTCGACCGCTTGGACAAACTCCGCAACGCGAAAGGCGGCACGCGCACGGCGCATCTTCGTTTGCAAATGCAAAAAACGATGCAGGAACATTGCGCGGTTTTCCGCACGACGAAACTTTTGCAGGAAGGCTGCGCGAAGATCCAGAAAATCGCCGGCGGCCGCGCGGATCTCGGCGTGACCGACAACTCCATGATCTGGAATTCCGATTTGGTCGAAACCATCGAACTCGACAATCTGATGCTGCAGGCCGTCGCATCCATCGAATGTGCGCAAAACCGCAAAGAATCGCGCGGCGCGCATGCGCAGGAGGATTTCCCGGACCGCGACGACAAGGAATGGATGAAACATTCGGTCATCTATGTGGATGATAATGCTAAACATTCCATCACCTATCGCCCGGTGCATATGAACACGCTGACCAATGAGGTGGAAGCGGTGCCGCCGAAAGCACGCGTATATTGACCTGTTTTGTGCATGTTTCAGCACATAGTCATTTCTGAAAAGCATTGATTTTCAACGGGTTAGCAATCGCGCCCGCTCGATCATGAATCGTTATATTTCAAGCACTTACACGGAAGGCACGCGCCGGATTTTGCGTTTTTTCGAGCACGGTCCTGAGCGCTGAAAGCGTTTCCGCAACCGTGATCTGCGGCACGGGCTTGCCCGTCAGCACCAGCGCCGAGTTGTTGGGCGTGACGGGTTTCCACGTCGCGGGATCGCTGTAGTAACCAAAAAAGGCAAACACCGGCGCGCCCGTGACCGCGGCAATATGCGTGGGCCCCGTATCGTTGCCGAGCGTCAGCTGCGCGCCCTTCGCCAGCGCCGCAATATCGGGCAGCGAGGTTTGCCCGCAGACATCGAGCCCGCCGCCGGTCATCGCGGCGATTTCCGCGCAGAGCGATTTTTCCTCCGCCGACGGCCCGCCGATCAGCACGGGCGTGATGCCGCGCGCGAGCATATCCTTCGCAACCGCGACGTAATTTTCCTTCGGCCATTTCTTGAGCGGGCGGTTGGCGGCAGCGACCGGCACCAGCAGCGCATATTTGCCCGCGATGCCGAATTTCATTTTCGCTGCCGAAATTGCTGCGTCATCGAGCATCTCCGCCGGCAGCTGCGGCGGCTGCAGTTTCTGGTTGATGCCCAGCACGCCCATATCCTGCAGCATGTCCTGCAGCAGCAGCGATACGTGTTTTTTGCCGATCACCGCGCCCGCGCCGAAATCCTTCTCGTCATTCTCCAGCACGCGCAGTTTTTCGGGCGCATAGACCGGCGCATCGGGAAAGGTTTTGCCAAGCGTATAGGGATCGTAAAAATTGAGGTTCACCGCAAAGCGCGGATTAAGCGCCAGCAGCGCATCACCATCGCGCGTTTCGAGTTTAAATCCGCCCAGCGTTTCCACCCAGTCGCGCGACCGCGCATGGCCCACCGCCACCAGCGGGATGCCTTCACGCGCCGCGTAATCGCGCAGCTGCGCAATCGCGGGCACCGACAGCAGGCAATCGCCGAGGTCTTTGGGGAGGTTTAAAACGATAGCGTCAGTTGTCATTATTTTTCAATGAGTTGACGAGGAAGATGATTGATTAATACTACCCTTTTCCTGTTGATATGTCAAATTTGATATGCCATAATCCGGTCAGTTCAAGGGGATGGTTTAAGGGGGGGGATGCCATGACACAGCCGCGCACAGCACCAAAAGCCGTGCAAAAACTCCCGAAAAACCTTCATGTGATTTTCGACATGGACGGCACGCTGATGGACACCGAATGGGAAACATCGGCCATCACCGCCGATCTGGCGCGTGAAAAGGGCTGGGACATTTCGACCGAAGACGTCTTCCGCAACCATGCGGGGCTGGGCGCGCAGGAAAAATTCATGTCGATCGCCAAAGTTTTCGGCGCGACGCCGACGCAAAGCGATCTGGAATATCTGGCAGCCGAACACGAACGCCGCAAGGCGCAGATTTACCACCGCGACGAAATTCCGATGATGCCGAACGCGGCGGCGGCGCTGCAGGATTTGAGCGACAAGGGCGTGGAGTTGAGCGTGGGGTCGAGCAACCCGTCGGCGCGATCCAAACTCGGCCTCGATAAAACCGGCCTGCGGCATCATTTCAACGACGCGGTCTTCGGCCCCGACAATGTCGATGGCAGAAAGAAACCCGACCCCGCCGTATTCCAGCGCGCAATGTTCGAAAAGAAATCGACGGAGAAAAACACCGTGGTGATCGAGGCTTCCGAACCCGGCATGCAGGCCGGCCGCGCGGCGGGCGCGGTCGTGGTCGCGCTGCTGGATCACCGTTTCGGCAATGGCGCGGCGGCAGCGGCGAAAGTCGCGGCGTTCCGCAAGGCGGGCGCGGATATTGTTATCCGCGATCTGGGGGAGTTGAAGGATTATATTTCGCCGCAGGTGCGGAAACGTCAGGCGCAAATTTAAACGCCACCAAAGTACCCTCACCCTAACCCTCTCCCAACATGCTTTGCATGTGAAACATGCATGGAGAGGGGATTCCTGAGTTGGCTTCGCCAACATGATTATAAATTCCGTATTCTCTTTTGCGCCAGCAAAAGTCCTTAGTCCCCTCTCCCTCTGGGAGAGGGTTAGGGTGAGGGTACTTCGCGCATTCGCGCGCCATCCCGATGAAAATCGGGATCCAGTTTATACAACCTCTATCTCGATATTTGCGGATGTTGTAACATGGGAAAGTCAGATTTCAATTACTAAGGTCTTTAAAACATGACGAAGAAAATTTTCACGAGCTCCTGCAAGTTAAGCATTCTTACTCTCGTATTTATTGCAGTTTGCAGTGTATACACAAGCTCTCAAGCGGCAACAGAGAGCGAGACCTTAGAGCAAACGGGAAAATCTTTTGTTCGCGCGCAAGATACAGTTGAATGCCAACCTGAAAACCTGCCGCCATGGCCGCTGGAGAATTTAGACGCGGAAGAGAGAGAGGCTAGACTTAATTTTTTTCTTCATAAGTACGATTTTAAAGTAAAGGTTCAAAATACGGCGGATAGCACAGTGTGCAAGCCACTATTCGATAGTTTATTAAACGGCGGCAGCTTAAAAATACTTAATAGCACTTCTAATGCCCCAAAAACCGTAGGCTGTAAAAATATTCAAGATATGACGCTGTATAGATCTTATGATGGAAAAGTACGCCCATCATTACTTCCTGATGACCAAGAGAGATCAACGTGGTCTGTTAAAGAAAAAGAGGCTTCCGCCGATTTTTACTATCGCCAGACAAACTCACGGTATACTGAATATTATGATTTATCAAAGTACTTTGGTCCTAATTCCTGGGGAGTTATTGGTGAATCTGTCGCAATAAAATACAACGAACGTCATGCCAAAAAAATGTGTCTGCGTGGGTGGGATGCGTACATACAAGCTGGTACCTTGGGAAGAATAATAAACACACGAAGCTGCGACGCTTATTTTCTCCCGATATGGGCAGTGGGTGGGCAGCGTCTGATGGGTGACAATGAAAGTCACGATTCACAACCTTCTTTCACTGCGTTTATAGAACTAAATGGAGCGCCCTACGCGCTGTTGATGGCAATCTCTGGGGTTTGGAATAATTTTTCTTATATCTCATCTCCAAGGGGGGCAATGCCACAAGTTATATTGACACCTCTCCTTAATCCTAACGATGTCAAAATCCCAGTTGCTGCTACTAGTTCTTGTTTATACGAAGTTACCAACGCAAAATAATTCGCGATCAAGCGCGGCTTGTTCCAGCGGCCATAAAGGGAACTTTCCGCCGGTGCGTGCGTTATAGGACGCCATGGCCAAAAAACCTCTCAAATATGCGTCCGTTATCGAACAGTCCTGCGGCGCGGGCGAGACTTTGCTTCTTGTTTCACGCCTGCATTGGATATTTCTGGCGAAAGGTCTTTTCTGGCTGGTCTGCCTGCTCCTCATCGGCATTTATCTGGATGTATCCAGTGATAAATGGATGCTGCAGCTGACATATCCGGGGACACTATACTTAATTGAGCGATTATCATTGCCGCATCAAAACCGCTTCGGCTTCGGCGATTTTTCGACTGTCGCGGATTTGAATTCGCCCACCGTCACGGGCGCGTCGCGGCGGGCGGCTTCGGCCAGGAAGCGGCTGACCGGGTTATAGGCGGTGCCCGGCGGGTGCATGTAGAAATCTTCCTTCATATAGATGCTGTTCGCCCGCATCAGGATATCTTCGCGTTTTCGCTGGTACTGGTCTTCGGTGTATTTATCCGCATTTGATACCGTGGTGTCGATGATGCGGAGAAGTTCCTGTTCTTCTTTCGGCAAATTGCGGCGGAAGGCGTGGGCGATGGCGCGGACGGAGACGCCGTCCATGAATTCCTGCTTGTAAATTTCCGCCAGCTGTTTCGAGGGCGTGACCGTCGCGGCATCGGGCGTATCGGCCAGATGCTGCCTAAAATCCTTCAGCGTGGGCGACAGCAGGAACTGCATGCGGTAATTGCCGAAATAGGTGGTGGAATAATTATCCAGCCCGTTCAGCATGAAATCGGTGAATAGCGCGCGCGCAAAATTTGCATCGTCCTTGAAACTGTCAAACGGCTGTTTTTGCAAAAATGCTTTTGCATGCTGCGCGTTGGGGCCGCCGTCGCGGTTGTTGAACAGATCATCCAGATATTCGGGGTGGCCGGATTTGGCGGCCTTGCAGGCGGCGAGGACTTCGGATGTGTAGGCATCCGCCTCCATCATCATCGACAGCATATGGGCGGTGCGCACATCCTTGATGCGCCGCGCGCCGCCGGTTTCGATGCTGCCCATGTCTTCCATCTGCAGCACGTGGCGGAATTCGTGATAGGTGGTGCGCGCCATGCCGACGGGGTCGCCGGTGTTGAGGATTTCGACATTGACGGTCGGGCGCCCCTGTTCCTTGGCAACCGCGCCGAAGGCGTTTTTGAGTTTGCGCTTTGATCGCACATCGACGGGGATATCGTTGCGGGCAATCGTTTCCTTCAGCGCGCCGCCGCCCGGCAGGTCGTCCAGCCGCTCCAGCATCTCGGCCTTGCGGGTATCGTGACTTCCGTATTTTTTCTGCTGGCGTTCTTCCTGCCATGCGTCGATCGCGCCGACGATGCGGGCCTTGAACTGGTCGGCGAAGCCGGGTGATGTCGGCGCTTTGGGCATTTAACTTTGTCTGATTCTGCTGCGGATTTATTACAGGCATATTATAGCACAAACTGGCTTAACAGGGGGTCTGTGCCGTCAAAAAGACTTTAATATCAATGCCCTCGTGTCTGTCTTTTTCAAATCAAAGACTCTTCCCCACGAATGGACACGAATAGACGCGAATAGCATGCGCAAATGGCGAAAGCCTATAAAAATAAAGCCTGCGGCACCTTCATTCGTGTCTATTCGTGTTCATTCGTGGGAGATTTGGGCATTGGCCGTCACAACCGAAAATAAAAAAGCCCCGCGCAGGGCACGGGGCTTTTTCAATGCTTTCATCAGCGAAAGCCTTACGGATTGCGCTTGCCGAATTTGGACGCCTCGACATGGGTCGGGGTGATTTTGGTGACGGTGTATTCGTTCGATCCGACCGACACGGTGTTGAAGTCGCGGGCGGTTGCGGGCAGCGTGCCGTCGGCGATGGCGCGGTTGAGTTCGGCATAGCCGCGGTCGATGACCTGTTCGGTCGCGTCGGGGCCGAAGCAGCCGCCGGAATGGACGCGGGCGCTGAACACTTCCGCGCCGTCTTTTTTGAAGGCGACGTTGGAGAAGCTGGCCATAATGCCCATCGGGCGTGTCTGGGGTTTTTTGCTCATGGCAAATCCTTTTCAAATGATAAAACGAATAGCCTTTTTTAGTAGAGAAAGGGCGATAATCTGTCAATCCCCCCTTGCGCCACGCCTTGAAAAAGCAGTATTTTTATCTGAACGAGGGTAAAAAAATGGCTGAATTCGCGCTTCCGAAAAATTCCAAGATCAAAGAGGGCAAGAAATACGCCGCGCCCGCGGATGCGAAGAAAAAACGCACCTTCAACGTCTATCGCTGGAACCCCGACGACCGCGAAAATCCGCGCCTCGATTCATACGAAATCGACATCGCGAAATGCGGGCCGATGGTGTTGG
>JADYYV010000234.1 GCA_020853455.1 Alphaproteobacteria bacterium
GAACGGTGCCGATAACCTCAAAGGGACGGCGCGGGGCAACGACACGATTATCTGCCTTGACGGCAACGACACCGTAACGACCGGCAAGGGCGTGACCCATATCATCGCAGGCACGGGCGATCATACCTTCGTCATCAACAACGCCGCCGACACGATCGCGCTGACCGGTAGCGGTTTCGATGTCGTTAAATCCAGCGTTTCCTATGCCCTGGCGGAGGGCATTGAAAAAATTATCCTGACCGGTGCGGCAGCCATCAATGCAACCGGGAACAACGGCGACAATATTCTTGTCGGGAACACGGGAAAAAATATTCTCGACGGTGGTAACGGTAACGACACGCTGGATGGCGGCAAGGGTAACGACACACTTAATGGCGGGGACGGTAATGACACGCTGCTCGGCGATATCGGCAACGATATATTGTTGGGCGGCCTTTCCTACGACATTCTGAATGGCGGTGCGGGCTATGATACCCTGACCGGCGGCGCTGGGCGCGATACCTTCGTTTTTGATGCCGCCACTGCCAAAAAAGGCGGCGCGGACACGGTGACCGACTTTAATGCAGCGGAAGGCGATGTGCTTGATTTTCACAATTTGCTGCAGGGGTTCGACCCGCTTTCATCCGCATTGGATGATTTCGTCCATCTGACACAGCGTGGCAGCGACACCATCGTGTCGGTTGACGTGAACGGGGCCGTCAAAGGGGCGCAGTTCGTGCAGGTCGCCACGCTGTCCAATACGACCGGGCTTGAGCTGGATACGCTTTTTGCGAATGGAAACATCATCATAGACTGAACCTGCATCGCAGCTTTTTCTGTATTTGCCAGCGTGCACAGGCCGCGTTCTGCGGCACCATCCGCCGCCTAAAAAGATACCTAAGCTATTTCAATCGTTTAGCTTTATCGCTTTTCGTTTGCATAAATCCTATAAGCGGTATAGGTTGTTTCACATAAACAAATACTAGCCCCTCCGGAGTCTCGGCAACCATGTCGAATGAAGACGATAAACGCGACCCTGACCTTACCCCCGCAGGCGACACGCCGTCCCCCGATTCAAGCCTTGTCGATCCTGTGCCTGCCGCACCGCTGCCGCCGGCACTCCCGTCATTCAAATCAAAGCTGCTGTCCACCGGCGCGTCTATCGTGCAGGCGGGATCCGGCGCATTGGCGACCGGCGCGTCGCTGCTGTCGGACGGCGCATCGACCGTGGGCAAGAAGGCCAAGGAAGCCGCGCATTGGTATCGTGACCTGCCCCGCTGGGCGCAGCGCGCCGCAATTGCGGGCACGACAACTGTGGTGCTGGGCGCGGGCATATATGCCGAAGTCAAAACATCGTACCTGCAGTCGCATTTCTTCACGAGCGTGGCGGAGGGCAAGACATTTACCGAGATGCAGCAGACCAGCCCCACCATCGCGCCCCCCGCCGCAGGGCCGTATGACGAACGCATGGGCTACACGCAAACCCTGCAGTTCCGCGAACGCCTGACCGCGCGCGGGTTCGAGGTGCAGAAAGAAGGCGAATGGGCGGACCGCAATATCGCGGGCCTGCAGCTGTTCCCGATCTATAACGAAAAGGCGCAGGCCGGATTGAAACTTGTCGACGGCAATGCGCAGGTGATGTTCGATGCGCGCTTCCCGCGCCAGGTCTATGCCGATTACGACAGCATCCCGCCGGTATTGGCGCAGAGCCTGCTGTTCGTCGAAGACCGCCAACTGATCGAAAAGCAGGCGAACACGCATAACAACGCCATCAACTGGGGCCGCTTTGCGAAAGCCGCGCGCGACCAGCTGCTGAAAAAAATTCATATCGGCGGTAACGCCCCCGGCGGATCGACGCTGGCGACCCAGACGGAAAAATTCCGTCATTCGCCCGACGGCATCACGCGCACCGGCACCGAAAAACTGGAACAGATGCTGACCGCATCGACGCGCAATTATTCCGGCGGCCGCGACACGCGCGAGGCCGGCCAGCGCATCGTGCTGGATTACCTGAATTCGATCCCCCTGTCCTCCTTCCCGGGCGCGGGCGAAATCACCGGCTTTGGCGACGGCATGGTCGCTTGGTTCGGCGCGGATTTCGCGGAGGCCAACCGGTTGCTGAAAAAACCGGATTTGCAAATGGACGACGCGGAGCTGAAACGCGCGGCCGATGCGTACCGCCAGGCGCTGCGCCTTGTGATGTCGGTGACCAAGCCGTCGGCATTCCTGCTGAAGGAACGCGCCGAGCTGGATGCGCGCGTGGATGCCTACCTGCCGCTGCTGGCGGAACAGGGCATCATCAGCCCCCGCATGAAGGACGCGGTGATGGCCGCGCATCCCGAATTCGCGAAACCCGTCCGCGCCCCGCGCGTGACTGAAGAAGCGCGCCAGAAATCGATCGAAGCCTTGCAGGTGAGCCTGCTGCGCGACCTTGGCGTGAAGGACATCTACGCCCTCAACCGCCTCGACATTACCGCGCGCACGACGATTGATGCGCGCGCCGATGAAGCGGTGACGAAACTGCTGCACAGCCTGTCCGACCCCGAAATCGCGGCGAAGAACGGCCTGACCGGCTTCCAGCTTCTGAATCCGGCGCTGGCCGACCAGCTGCGCTATTCCTTCACACTCTACGAAAAACTGCCCGACGGCACGAACGTGCTGCGTGTGCAGGCCGATAATTTCGACGGCGCGCTGAACGTGAACGAAGGCACGAAACTGGAGCTGGGTTCGACCGCGAAGCTGCGCACGCTGGTATCGTATCTGGAGGCGATGTCGGAGCTGCATAAAAAATACAGCGGCATGGATGCGGCGGAATTGCAGAAAATACACGTGCTGAGCGACGACAACCTGTCGCGCTGGGCGATTGATTACCTTGCCAGCCCCGCGAACGACAAATCGCTGAACGCGATGCTGGAGGCGTCGCTGGACCGCATGTATTCCGGCGGCAACGGCGAGAGTTTCTTCACCGGCGGCGGCGTGCATACCTTCGACAACTTTGAATCGTCGGAAAACTACAAGTCGTATAACGTCAAGGACGCGTTCCATCATTCGGTCAACCTGTCCTTTATCCGCATGATGAAAGACATCGTGTATTACACGCAGTCGCAGAAGATGGATGTCAGCGCGGATATTTTCGACAACCCCGACAACCCGCAGCGCCAGAAATACCTGGAACAGTTCATCCATGCCGAAGGCACGACCTTCCTGTGGCGCGCCTGGGGCGAGCAAAAGGGCAAATCCGCCGACGAGACCGCGACCATGCTGGCCGCGAAAACCAAGCGCACCGGCACGCACCTTGCCGTCGTCTACCGTTCGATATTCCCCGATGCGCCCATCGAGAAGATGGAAGCCTTTATCCGCAAGGAAGGCACGAATATCGGCGACAACACCAACTTCCAGAAACTGTACGACGATTACGCGCCCGGAAAGTTCGACCTGAACGACCGCGGCTATATCACGGGCGTGCATCCGCTGGCTTTGTGGCTGGGCGAACACCGCGCAAAATCCCCCGACAGCACATGGTCCGAAGCGGTCGCGGCATCCGCCGATGCGCGCATCCTGACCTATAAATGGCTGCTGAAGGACGGCAAGACCGAGGCGCAGAACACCCGTATCCGCATCATGCTGGAAAAAGAGGCCTTTGTGCATATCCATGCGACATGGAAACACCTCGGCTATTCCTTCGATAAAATGGTGCCGTCCTACGCTTCCGCATTGGGATCGTCGGGCGATACGCCTGCCGCGCTCGCGACCTTGTCCGGCATCATCCAGAACGGCGGCATCCTGAAACCTGCCGAGAAGTTCGAGGAAATCAGTTTCGCCGCAGACACCCCCTATGCGCTCGATTTCCTGCCCAAGCATGCGGCCGGCAAGCGCGTGCTACCCGAAGAAGTCACCAGGCTCGTTCGCCGCGAAATGAACGGCGTGGTGGAGGAAGGCACGGCGCGCCGCGCGAACAAATCGGTCGTCCTGAGCGACGGGCGCATCCTGCCCGTCGGCGGCAAGACCGGCACCGGCGACAACCGCCAGCAGACCTTCAGCCGCGGCGGCGGCGTCACATCGTCGGAGGCGAAGAACCGCACGGCGACCTTTGTTTTCGCGATTGACGACCGTTTCTATGGCACCGTCGTCGCCTATGTCGATGGCCCGGATGCCGGCAAGCATAAATTCACGAGCGCGCTTGCCGCATCGGTGTTCAAGGCCGCGATTCCCGGCGTGCGCCCCGTGCTGGACAAGGCCTATGGCGTTGATCCCGCCAAGGTCGCCGCCATGCAGCCGCCCGCACCCGTCAAGCAGCCGAAGCCGCCGAAACCCGCCACGCTGTAATGACGCCGGCCACATTCCGCATACGCATCGTCGGCAGTTTCGACGAGCTGGTGAACGCATC
>JADYYV010000235.1 GCA_020853455.1 Alphaproteobacteria bacterium
AGCTACGCACCGCCGCCCGACAACCGCACCGCTTCGCGCCCCGCACTGCAGATGACGGATGCGCCGGCACCCGACGTGATTTACCGCCGCGGTTCGCGCGACACGGTGCTGACCGAAGACAACACCACGAAATTCTCGCCTGTGCCCTATTACCATTCCGGCGTCGAGACACTGGTGTCGCGCAAGGTGAACGACCTGAACCGCGACCTGTCGTCGCTGCAGGGCACGACCTCGAAATTCCAGGGCCGCCTGCGCTCGCTGCAATCGAAAAGCGACGCCGATGCCGCGCGTTACTATGAACAGGTTGCCGCCATCAACACCGAGCTGCAATCCGGCACCACCCCCGGCAACCCCGTGCTGGTGGAACGCTGGAACGCCGCCGAAAACAGCCTCGACAGCCTGTCGCAAAGCGCGGGCCTGCTGAACGAACTGGCGACCGACCTTGCCAACGAAGCATCCAAGGCCAGCTACCTGCAGGAAAACACCCGCGCGGCCTATGGCCTGTCGGGCGCGGTGAAAGCCGACCATGACAGCCTGCGCACGCTGGAAGACAGCGTGAACCAGGACATCGTCAACCTGAACCGCCTGCTGACCTCGGTCGGCGACGAGATCAACCGCCGCGGATCGTACCTGCGCTCGGAGCGCGCGAACCTGCAGACCCTGTCGCTCGCGATCACCAACGGCGACCTGTACGGCCAGAACATCACCAACACGCTGTATAAAAAAGCGACCGAAGCGAACAACGACATGTACCGCAACGCGCCCGCCGCCCCCGCGCGCGGCCGCCCGCTGGTCATCATCCGTTTCGACCGCCCGAACGTGAATTATCAGGAACCGCTTTATAACGCGGTCAGCCAGGCGCTGGAAAAATACCCCTCCGCCCGTTTCGACCTCGTGGCCGTCTCCCCCTCGCGCGGCAACCCCGCCGAAGTGGCATTGGCATCGTCGGAAGCGCGCAAAAACGGCGAAGCCGTCCTGCGCTCCCTCGCCCAGATGGGCCTGCCGGTCGAGCGCGTGCGCCTGAACGCGGCCAACAGCATGGATGTGCGCAACAGCGAGATCCATATCTACCTGCAGTAACCGCGGGATTAAAAAAAGACGCGCCTTGGCATAACTGCCGGGCGCGTCTTTTTTTATTAAGCTTTTACGGCTAAAATAACCCTATGGCAGCCGATCATATCGACACCCTGACATCCATCGCGCTTGTGACCACCGCAGCCCTGCTCTGCGGCCTTGCGCTGATCCGCCTGCGCCAGCCCGCCATCGTGGGTTACATTCTGGCGGGCGTCGCGCTGGGGCCTACGGGGCTGAAACTGGTATCGAACACCGAAACCGTGCAGGTGCTGGCGGAGCTGGGCGTGATCATGCTGCTGTTCCTGATCGGCATGGAACTATCCTTGCGCAGTTTCAAATCGGTTTATAAAAAGGCGCTGTCGGTTGCGGTATTGCAGATCGTGGCCGCGCTTTCCGTGTTTTACGGCATCGGGCATTTCCTTGACTGGACGATTGAACGCATCGTGGTTTTCGCCTTTGCGACCGCGCTGTCATCGACCGCCGTCGCCATTAAAATTCTGGAGGAAACGGACGAGCTGCGCACGCCGGTCGGCCGCACCACCGTTTCCGTGCTGATCGCGCAGGATCTGGCCGTTATCCCCATGCTGCTGATTATCGCGGCGTTCGGCAGCGGGCACACGGCGGGGCCTGCGGGCGCCAGCTTCACGATGGCGGCGATTTTCGTGAAACTGGCGATTGCCATCGGATTGCTGATCGCGGTCAGCCTGTTCCTGTCGAAACGCGACCGCGTGGATTTGCCGATGTCCGGCTGGATCATGTCGCGGCACGAAGTCATCCCGCTGGCGGCGCTGGCGTTCTGCTTTACCTGGGCGACGCTGTCGGGGCTGGTCGGCCTTTCGACCGCTTACGGCGCGTTTCTGGCGGGGCTTATCATCGGCAATTCCAATGTGCGCGCGACGATGCACAAGGCGGCGGAGCCGATCCAGACGATTTTGCTGATGGTGTTTTTCCTGTCGATCGGGCTGCTGATCGACCTCGATTACATTTTCGCCAACTGGAAAAACGTGCTGCTGGTGCTGGCCATCGTCACCTTCCTGAAAACGATTGTGAACGTGGGCATCCTGCATTTGCTGGGCGAGCCTTGGCGGCGCGCGTTCCATGCGGGGGTGGTGATGGGGCAGCTGGGCGAATTCTCCTTCATCCTTGTGGCGGGCGGCGTGGCGGCAAAAGTAATATCCCCCGATGGCTACCGCCTGATGATTTCCGTGATCGCCCTCTCGCTGCTCATCAGCCCCATGTGGCTGGCGGTCGCCCGGCGGCTGCACGATATGGCGATCAGGAAACTGGGCGTCACGATCCTGACACCGCCGCACGACGAATAATAAAAACGTCATCCTGAACGAAGTGAAGGATCTCTCTTGGTTGCCAAGGGAGATCCTTCACTTCGTTCAGGATGACAATATGTTTTAAATCTTACGACTTCGCGACTTCGCGCAGTTCGCCGGCGCGGCGGAGCATTTTGTCGACGTCACCGGTGTGCAGTTCTTCCTGGCGGATCAGGTCGCGGGCGTATTCTTCGAGCAGCACGGATTTGCCTTCGACCAGTTTCAGCAGTTCGTGGTAATGCGCCAGCGTCGCCTTTTCATGTTCCAGCGATTCTTTCAAAATGTCGCTGACGTCATGCTTGTGCGATTCCAGCAAGGGGCCGATGCCGAGCGACGGGTGGCCGCCGAAATGGGTGATGAGTTCGCCTGCCTGCTGCGCATGGTCCATCGATTCAGTCGCCTGGCTGCGCAGCCAAGACACGATCGGAATGCGGTTATAGCCGAAAATCATCAGCGAGTAGTGCATGTAGCGCACGACGCCCGCAAGCTCGGCCTCGAGGATTTTGTTGAGGACCTTCAGGACTTCGTCCTGATTGACGGTGGTGGCAGGCGACATGATTTTTCCTTTGGACGGTTTTTGATACTGGATGAAAAATAGAGCATCCGGGCGCAAACGGCAACCCGCAATCCCGCTGTTTTATTTTGCGATTTATTATCAGTCGCGCGCGCCGTTATGGCGCGGCGGGCGCTGCCGGTTTCTCGCCCGCCTCGGGCAGCCTGGCGTTCGAGAACATCGTGATGATCGACGTCACTTCATGCAGCCCGCCCTTGGTGCTGGAACCGAAGACAGTCACGACAAGGCCGTTTTTCGGCTGGCGGATCTTGACCGCGCTGATGTTGTTGGGCACGGCGGGCTTGCCGTTCTTCGCCTTGCTTTTGGCGCGGTATTCATAGGAGATCTCGCGGCCCGCCATGTTCTTTTTCGCGTCGTCGGAAAATTTCTTCATCGCCGTGTGGAACGCGGCCTCGTCGGTGCCAAGGCCGATGACATGGCAGCGGCCGGGTTCGGTCACCAGCACGAATTCGCCGCCCGGGACCACATCATTGCTTTCCGGACGCTTGCCGCCCGGCAGCTGCGCGAACCAGACATCGCCCGTCTTCGCCGTGACCGCGGTCAGGAACGACGCCGCGTCTTCCGCCGTCAGCCGGTTCATGTATTTGTCGGCCCAGGGGGCGATGCGGTCGGGGTTGAAGAAATTCACGAAACAGCCGGCGAAGAACATGTTCAGCACGAACTGCGCGCGCTGCGCGGGGTCGTTCGTCAGCGCTACATCTGGCAGCGTCTTGAACTGGCCTTCGCTGGCGGCTTTTTCCTTGGCCGCCGCCGCATCATCCGCTGCCTGCGCGCCGGTTGCCGCCATCGCCGCGATGACCGCCAGCATCATGAATAATTTGCGCATCTGTTATCGCCTTTCGTTTTATAAAAATTTTCCGCCGAGCGTTTCCTGTATCGTTTTCTTCGACACTTCCTCGACCGCGCCTTCGGGCATATTGCCAAGCGTGAACGGGCCGTAGGAGGTGCGGATCAGCCGGTTGACGGTAAGACCGAGGAATTCCAGCACGCGGCGGATTTCGCGGTTCTTGCCTTCGGTCAAAACCATTTCGATCCAGACGTTGTCGCCCTGTTCGCGCTCGACCGTCGCCAGAATTTTGCCGTATTGCACGCCGTCGACCGTCACGCCGTTGCGCAGCCGCGCGATTTTCGCGTCATTCATTTCGCCGAACGCGCGCACGCGGTATTTGCGCGTCCAGCCGGTTGCGGGCAGTTCCAGATGGCGCGTCAGCGCGCCGTTGTTGGTGAGCAGAATCAGCCCCTCGGAATTCAAATCGAGGCGGCCGACGGAAATCACGCGCGGCATGTCTTCGGGCAGGCTTTCGAAAATGGTGGTGCGCCCGTGTTCGTCCTTATGCGTCGTGACGAGCCCCTTTGGTTTATGGTAACGCCACAGCCGCGTGGGTTCTTTTGCCCCCACTTCGTTGCCATCGACCTCGATCCGGTCGGCATCGGTCACGTTTTGCGCAGGGCTTGCCAGAATCTCGCCGTTCAGCGTGACGCGGCCTTCCAAAATCAGCCGTTCCGCATCGCGGCGCGAGCAGACGCCCGCGCGGGCAAGGCGCTTGGCGATACGTTCAGGTTTTTGGTCATCGAGGCTCATTTCTGGTACTTTACCGATATGGACGCACAAAACAAATACATGATTGAAGCAATTTCCGAAGCAAAAGCGGCCGCCGCGCGGGGCGAAATTCCCGTCGGCGCGGTGCTGGTGAACGGGCTGACGGGCGAGGTTGTGGCGCGGTCGGGCAACCAGACCGAAACATGGCGCGACCCGACGGC
>JADYYV010000236.1 GCA_020853455.1 Alphaproteobacteria bacterium
GCCCGCGCCGATGGCGCGAGGACAGTTCATGCCTGAGCCGACCTACGCTGGCGCTCCGGTCGCCTCAGGCATGAACACCGGCGGAAACGTACCTATTGGGGGTGGACTCCAAATTGGGGGTTGACCATCACCCGCATGACACGCAATAGATAGGATTTATTGATATTTTCTGCTTCCGCCAACTCGGATGCCGACTGATATTTTCCTATCGCGATCATTTTGTGCCAACGATACGCACGTCCCAGCGCCTTGAGCAGTTTTTCATCTTTGCGCACCTCTAAATCAAGGTTTCTTAAATCTTGACCTTGCGGGCCGACCAATACTTTCTTCCCACCCCAGCGCCGCAAGTTGATTGGAATGCGCACAATGATTTTTTGATCTTCTGCGTGGTATTGCGGCTTCATACTTCAACTCCATTTTTGACTTTTTGTTCTATTTCCTGCTGTAATTGGGAGAGAATGTCTTCGATACCATTGGCGCGATATTCTATATCGATGCAATTACCATGCACCGCGACACGGTCGATCAATAAGTGTGTGATACGTTTCTGCTCGGCTGGCACAAGAAGGCTCCACAAAGACCCCATACGCTGCATCGTACTGTGCAATTCGTTTTCTGTGTAATTTGGGATATCAGCTTTTACTTTTTTCCAGACATCGACGATCACTTGCGGCTTAACAAAAATGCTTTGAATCTGGCCTTTTACGACTTCTTCTATTTCACCAGCGGGGATACGATTAGCAGGGCAAAGTTCGCAAGATTGTCTGCGATAGGAATTTGCCGAATAATAATGGTAATTCTTCTTGCCCTTTTTTGTATGGGTGGGGGACATTGCGCCACCACAGCCACCACAAACCAAAATGCCTTTCAGCAGGGCTTTTGATTTGGCCTGGAAAGTCCGTTTACGCTTTCCTTTGCTGTTCTCGGCAAAGATTGCTTGAGCTGCATCAAACTGCGCCTGCGTGATAATCGGCTGATGCTGGCCTGGATAATATTTGCCTTTATGATGGACTTCACCGAGAAAGAGACGGTTCTGCAAAAATGTGCGCAGGGGGTTTTCAGTGAAGGGTTTGCCGCCCACTGGCTTCCCTGTACGGCTGATATAATGCTTGGTGCGATGACCTGCTTTATTCAATTCCTGCGCAAGCAAGGCGATAGACCCCAGCGCCGCAAAACGGTCAAAAATAATATTGACCAGTTCGACTTCCTTCGGATTGGTGATGAGTTTGCGATCTACGACATCATATCCCAGCGGTGGCGGGCCGCCCATCCACATACCTTTCATTTTGGATGAGGCGAATTTGTCGCGGATGCGCTCGCCGGTGACCTCGCGCTCAAACTGCGCAAAGCTAAGCAGGATGTTGAGCGTCAATCTCCCCATCGAATCCTTGGTATTAAAGTGCTGGGTCACGGACACAAAACACACGCCGTGTTTGTCCAGAATTTCCACCAGCTTGGCAAAATCCATCAAAGAGCGTGAGAGACGGTCGACTTTATAAACAACCACAATATCAATGCGGCCAGCTTTGATATCCTCAATCAACCGCTTGAGCGCGGGGCGTTCCATGTTCCCACCCGAAAACCCGCCATCATCATACAGATCTGGTATCACCCGCCAGCCTTCACCGCGCATGGCTTCAACATATTTTTCACCTGCCTCACGCTGGGCATCCAGCGTGTTGTAATCCATGTCGAGGCCTTCGTCGGTTGATTTGCGGGTGTAGATCGCACAGCGCAGGATTTTCTTTTCCTCCATCATGCCTGGGCCTTTCTGGCGCGATGATAGGGTCGCTTTTCCTTATCCTCTTTATTGCCCAGGCCAAAGAATGCATTGCCGTTCCAGCGCGTGCCTGTAATCGCAAATGCAACACCAGAAAGGCTTTTGTATTTCAGTCCCTGATATTCATAGCCGTCAGCCAGTACATATACATGATGTTCAACGCCTTTGACCTCTCGCACCAATCGTGTTCCTACCGCCAGGCGACCAACGTCACTACGACGCTGCTGGACTGTTTTGCCTTCGGCCAGCGCTTCCAGACGATCAATCGTTGATTTGGTCAATCCGCCATAAGTCAGCTCCTGCATCCGATAGATGATCTGATTGATCAGGTAGGTGCGATTGTTGCGCGACTGGGGAGGCACATCAAAATGCTGGTTCCAGACCTGGAGCAGCTCTTTGGTCTCCATCGCTTCCAGCGATGCATACTCTTTTAATATGTCTATTTTCATTGTTTTGCCCCTTTCTCCGCTCTCACTCTCAAAGGTTTGCGGCTGGGACATGAATGCTTCGAAGTGGAGGGAAGTCCAGTCAAACTTCTCTCATTTTCCAAGCTATTTAATTGATTAAGCTGGTAAATCTGGTGACGGACAATTGTGCCTGCCAGAATCGTGATGATCTCGGCATAACGCTCTGAACCCGTCATGTCATCTGGATTGCGTACCGTGTAATCCATAGAGAAGAACCTCCTTCAAATTTGTTCTTCTCCTCTGGTTTGCCGTCGCCCTTCAAAACGACGACGACGAAATAAAAAAAGTTCGAAACATTGTTCGAATGCATCATTTTATCTTTGCAAACCGTGTTTTTCGGAAGTTGTTCTAAATCAAGGCTTTGCCATGACCACTAAATATGAGTTTAGTAGCCAGAGGCCGTGAGAGAATATGAGATTTGAGAGAGAATTGGGGCTGAATTTGCGCTCTAAAGGTACGCGAGGCTTTTGCAAAACCGCGCGGAGATTGGGCTTTTGCGCAAAGAAAAACCCGCCAAGCGGGGCGGGTTGTTAAATAAATGGTGGAGGGGGAAGGATTTGAACCTTCGAACTCGTAAGAGGGCAGATTTACAGTCTGCTGCCATTGACCACTCGGCCACCCCTCCACATCGGTATTTTCTTTTATCCTTCCGGAAATACGGCAAGTAGTATAGGTTACTGCCAGAAATCAACGAAAGAAGTAGCTTTATGTCACAGAACGATAACAAATTCCAGTCAAAAGGCAAAAAATTTGGCGGCGGCGGCAAAGGCCCCCGCAAGCCCGGTGCAGGCGGTTTTGGCAAGAAGTTTGAAGGGGATAGAGGCGCTTCCCGTGGCGGCGGCAAGCCTTACGTGAAACGCGATGGCGCCGGCGGCGGCTTTGGCGGCCGCGATGGCAAGCCCCGTTTCGACTCCCGTGATTCTGGCGGCGGCAAGCCCCCCTATAAGAAGCGCGAATGGTCGAATGACCGCCCCGCAGGCGACCGCCCGGCGCGTTCCTTTGGCGACCGTCCCGAACGCTCGGGTGGTGATCGCCCTTATAAAAAGCCGTTCCGTGAACGCTCGGAGGGCGGCAGCGACCGTCCCGCCCGTTCGTTTGACCGCCCGCGCGGCGACCGTCCCGAACGCTCGTTCGGCGACCGCCCCGAACGCTCGGGTGGTGATCGTCCCTTTAAAAAGCCTTTCCGCGAGCGCACGGAAGGCGGCAGCGACCGTCCCTACCAGAAACGCGAATGGTCGGGCGACAAGCCCCGTGGCGACCGTCCCGCACGCTCGTTCGACCGCCCGCGTGGCGACCGCCCTGATCGCGGCGGAGATTTTGATCGCCGCAGCGGCGGCGGTGATTTGGATCGCCGCAGCGGCGGCGGCAAATCCTTCGGCCATCGCAAGACGGGCCGCGATTTCGACAAGCGCCCCACGCGTTCGCGCGATTTCCAGCTGGATGAAGACGCGGTTGCGGCGATCGAGCCCTTGCGCGCTTCCGCCGAAACGGTCGGCCGCCTGAAATCGGACCGCCCCGGTTACGGATCCCCCTCTTCCGCGTTCCTGTACGGCGTGCATGCCGTGACGGCCGCGCTGCGCAACCCGAAACGCCTGCACCAGCGCCTGATGGTCACGACGAATGGTTTCGAATCCATCCGCGAAGCTTATGAACAGATGCAGTCGGAAGGCGAAAAACTGCCGCAGCCGATTTATGTCGAAGGCGTCGATATCGAACGCCTGCTGCCGCGCGACGCGGTGCATCAGGGCCTGTTGCTGGATGCGCAGCCGCTGGAGGAACCCGATCTTGCGGATTTCCTGCTGACCGCGCCCGACAACGCCAAGATCGTGATGCTGGACCAGGTGACTGATCCGCATAACGTCGGCGCGATCCTGCGCTCCGCTTCGGCATTTGGCGCCATCGGCGTCATCGTGCAGAAACTGCATGCGCCCGACATCACCGGCACGCTGGCGAAAACAGCCTCCGGCGCGGTCGAGCATGTGCCCGTCTTGCGCGAAGTAAACCTGAGCCGCGCGCTGGAACAGCTGAACAACGCCGGCTTCTTCTGCATCGGCCTTGCCGAGGAAGGCGAAGAAACCATCGCGGAACTCGAAACCAAGGGCAAAGTCTGCCTGGTGATGGGTGCGGAGGGCGACGGCCTGCGCCGCCTTGTCGCTGAAAACTGCGATGTGCTGGCAAAACTGCCGACCTCGGGCCCGATTTCGAGCCTGAACGTGTCGAACGCGGCCGCGGTCGCGCTGTACGAACTCATCCGCGCTTCCTGAATTCAGGGTTGAGGATGCCGCCCTTCACCTGCCCCGCCCGGCGGGCGGAGATGCACGATGCCTAAAAACTGCCTAAAATACCGTTGAAATACCACGCTTAATTAGGCCGTCCTTCACGATTCTTTGATAAATTGGAATCACGTGAATGTTTTTCCCCACAGGTAGAAAACATGCCAGGCGACACAGCGCACAGACCGCTGCTGAAAATTCTGACGAGCGCCGAAGTGATGCTGCCCTTCGCGACCAGTCTTGCGGTTGCGGCGCCGTGCAGCTTTCTGTCGATGACGCTGATGCACAAATATTCGTCATTCCCGCAGCCGGTCGTGTGGGTGACGGGGGTGCTGGCGCTGGCGGCGGCGAACCTTGCGCTGGCCTGCGTATTCGACCGCGACCGGCAGCAACTGGGGCTGTTCACGATGGCGGGGATGCTGGCGATGGTCGGCATCGTCATCCTGTATATTTTCTCGCAGAGCGTGAACCGCTACATGGCGCCCGTCGGCTATGACTGGACGCTGCCCTTTGTGGTGGCGGGGCTGGGGATTTGCTATTGCGGCGTGTTCTTTGAAAAATCGCTGTTCCTGAAGGCTTATCTGGCGGTCAACGGGCTTGCACTTACTGTTATGTGGTGCCTTGCCTCGGCCGACAAGCTGGCGCTGCCTTTTTAGGGCATATGCGCGTTGCGCGCTTAAGGTACCGGCGTCATGCCGCGCGGACGCGGGAAGCGGTTCATGTTTTCGACGCGGTCAAGCTTGAGCATTTCCGCATAATCCATTTTTACGGCATCGGGCGGCACGCAGACAGGCGTATCCGTGCCCTTGATATTCGGCACGCGCAAATACCAGTCGCCGTCGAGCCTGATATGGTCGATCGGGTCGCCGCCGCGTATAGGGCTGTTCGATGCGAACATGAAGGTATAATAGTCGCGCAGCACGCCCGCTTCCTGCCCCGGCACGCGCGCCGCGTCCTCCATGGACGAATACCGCACGAAGGATCCGCTATAGCGTCCGGCGGGCAGGCTGCGCTCCGGCATATCGGGAATGCCCAGCGCGTTTTCGATGCGCTGCATTTGCCCCGCGCGCGTCATCAGGCCTGCCACGGCCGCGATAGTGAAATGGTCGGGCGATCCTGCGGGCGGCTGGGCAAAGATGGCATCCACCCGCGTTTCGTCATAGTTCATCTGCTTGCGGACTTCCCAGCCCTCCGGCACTTTTGATTCATCGTGATAGAGGAATTCACCGATCGTATATTTCCCGGGGTCGTCGCGCATACTGCCCCAGACATCGGAGGCGTTAAAACGCTGCACCAGCGATTTGCGCAGCGCTTTCAGTTCGGCGCGCGCCTCGTTCACCGTTTCGACGGCAAGCAGCGACAGCCCTTCGGCGCGGAAGTATGTGTATTCAGCGGTCATTTAAATTCCCGGATCGAACGACGCCGCGCGCGTGCGGTTGAAAGCGGCCAGCCGCTCCGCCGCGTCGATTTTCAGCATATCGTCGTAGGAGATGCGCACGGCATCGGGCGGCGCGAATTGCGGAATTTCCGTGCCCGCGCGGTTCGGCACGCGGATATAAAAATCATCGCCCATTTTCTGGAACGCCAGCGGATCGGCGCTTTTCCAGGGGCCGCTGATGACGGTGAACAGGCGGAAATCTTCCTGCGCCACGTCGCCTGCCGGTTTGTCGCCGCCGCCCAGAATGGTGTAGCGCACGAAACGGTCGGAGGTTTTGGCGCGCGCTTCCATGTCGCGGTATTCCATCTCGCCGCTGCCCAGCACGTGTTCGAGGCGTTGTTTTCCGGCAGCGCGCTCGATCAACCCTGCGAAATTGGTGATGTAGAAATGATCCGCCGAACCGGGCGCGGGCATGGCGCGTTCAACCGCGCCTTCCGATTGCCGCTCCGGCCGCGTGCTGACCCATCCTTCGGGCGCGACCGACGGCATGCCGAAATGGACTTCATGAATGGTATAGCGGCCCGTCTGGTCATCCAGCCAGCCCACGACGGCGCTGGCGCTGTACCGCTGGCAGAGCAGCCAGCGCATGTCTTCCACTTCCAGCCTTGCTTCGGCGATGGTGTCGATCGCGGCAAGGCTCGCCCCTTCGGCGCGGAAATAGGAATACTGCGCGGTCATTATTTACCAGGAACTGCAGTGATAGGAAATTTCATGCCCGTCATATTTGCAGGGCGGCTGCGTTTCCGATTTATACGGATGCAGCGTGGTGTCGGGGCGCGAGACGTTTTCAAATTCGTTGTTCTTTATGAGAGCCGCGCGCGCGAATGCGGCAAGTCGTGTCGCGAAATACTGGACCAATTAAACTTCTCCGAACTTATGAATAGTGTGTAGAAAAAGCAGTAAGCCATAACCATGAACGCGTCAATCCCCCTTCTGGGAATTAACGCAATGGTTAACGCAATGATTACAGATACTTAAAGCGGCTCAAGGATATGCGCGTCGATCCGGTGCAGCACGCTGAAGGTTTCGGGCGCGATTTTCTTCAGAAGCTCCAGATGCGCGGCATCGAATTGCGCGACTTTTTCCGGCGGCAGCGCAGCCCCCACGCCGCGGCAGGCGCGGATACGGCCCATCCAGCCTTCGCGGCTGAACTGGATTTTTTCGTCGTAATTGAAAAAGGCGCGCAGGCGGAAATCGGTCAGCGACCATGCGGGCACGGCGGGGATCGAGCCCGACCAGCTATGCGCCGTCCAGTTCGGGTTGAATTCGCGCACAAGGTCTTCGGTCGCCTGCGCGACGGGGTCGAGGCCGGGCAGCCATGAACAATGGCTTGTCACCAAAACACCGCCGTCTTTCAGCGCCCACAGCACCTGACGCACAACTTCCTGCTGGCGGAAATAAAGCCAGCACTGGTTTGCCGTGACTACATCGAACATTTTGCTGTCAAACGGCAGCTTCTCCGCCTCGCCGACGCGGAAGTCGATTTTCACGCGCGCTTCTTCGGCGGATTTTTTGGCGTAGGCGATTTGTTCTTCGGATACATCGATGCCGCTGACCGCACAACCGCGCTGCGCAAATCGTATCGCCATCGCGCCCGTGCCGGTGCCAAGGTCGAGCAGCGACTGGCCGTTCAACCCCACTTTGAATGTGCGCATGTAATCGAAAAAACTGTCGGGCTGTCCGACACGGTACTTCGCGTAATCTTCCGACGTTTTGCCCCAGTCGATGGTGTTGCCGGGGTCGGTCGCGCTGATGCCGTGCATGTCGGTTTTTTCCCTTGTCGAATCCTCATAAAAAACCTATACAAGACAAAAGGTTATGTCAACGTCATCCGTCGCTTGACCGCGCGGCCAAGGGCTTTATTTTAGCATGATCAGCACCTATTCAATGAAACGGGCCGCCCCCATGAACCAGCACGACCGCGACAACTAACTTTTCCTGATCGACGGCTCCGGTTTCATCTTCCGCGCCTATCACGCCCTGCCCCCGCTGAACCGCCCCGACGGCACGCCGGTTAACGCCGTGCTGGGTTTCACCAACATGCTGGTGAAGCTGCTGAACGACATGAAGGTGTCCAATATCGCGGTGATCTTTGACGCCAAGCGCAAGAATTTTCGCAACGAGATCTATACCGAATACAAGGCCAACCGCACCGAAACGCCCGAAGACCTGATCCCGCAATTCGCGCTGATCCGCGAAGCGACCGAGGCCTTCGCCATTCCCGCGATTGAAATGGAAGGGTACGAGGCCGACGACCTGATCGCCACCTATGCGCGTCTTGCGAGCGAAGCCGGGCAATCGGTCGCCATCGTGTCATCCGACAAGGATTTGATGCAGCTGGTGCGCCCCGGCGTGCGCATGTACGACCCGATGAAGTACAAGGATATCGGCGAGGCCGAAGTGCTGGAAAAATTCGGCGTGCCGCCGTCGAAAGTTGTCGATGTGCAATCACTTGCCGGCGACAGCGTCGATAACGTGCCGGGCGTGCCGGGCATCGGCCTGAAAACAGCAGCCCAGCTGATCAACGAATACGGTGATCTTGAAACATTGCTGGCGCGCGCATCCGAGATCAAGCAGCCCAAGCGCCGCGAAAGCCTGATCGAACACGCCGAAAACGCGCGCATTTCCAAACGCCTTGTGCAGCTGGACGCCAATGTGCCGGGCGCGCCCCCGCTTGCCGAGCTGTCGATCCGCAAGCCGGACAAGGAAAAGCTTATGGCGTTCCTGGCGCAGCAGGGGTTCAAGACCACGATGGCGCGCATGGAAAAACAGCTGGGCGGCGCGCCTGTTCCCGCCCCTGCCAATACCGGCACACCCGGCATCGTCGCCACCACGCCCGCACCCGCCGCCGACAAGCCCGCCACTTACGAGCTGGTGCAGGACGAAGCCGCGCTGCAACGCTGGATCGACATGGCGATGGAAGCGGGCCAGATGGCCCTCGATACCGAAACGACCGACCTGACGCCGTCGAAGGCAAAACTGGTGGGCATTTCGATCTCGACCGAAAAAGGCAACGGCTGCTATATCCCGCTGCAACACCGCGACCCGAAGGGCTATTCCGAAAGCTTCGATTTCACGATGCAGGAAAAGAAGCCTGAATCGGATCTGCGCCAGATTCCGGTGGAGCGCGCGCTTGCGATGCTCAAGCCGCTGCTGGAAGACCCCGCCGTGCTGAAAATCGGGCACAACATAAAATACGACCTGCAGATGTTCCTGCAATACGGCATCCGCGTCGCGCCGATCGACGACACGATGCTGATGTCCTTCGTGCTGGATGGCGGCATGCACGGGCATGGCATGGATGAACTATCGGAACTGCTTTTGAACCACAAGCCGATTTCATATGACGAAGTGACCGGCACCGGCAAGGCGCGCGTAACCTTCGACCTCGTGCCGCTCGACAAGGCGCTGCAATACGCCGCCGAAGACGCCGATGTGACGTTGCAGCTGGAAAAGAATTTCCGCCCGCGCCTGCCGCAGGAAGGCATGGCGTCGTTCTATGAAACCGTGGAACGCCCGCTTGCCCCCATCATCGCCGACATGGAATTCACGGGCGTCAGGATCGACACCAATGTGCTGCGCAAAATCTCCAACGATTTTGCGACCAAGATGGTGACGCTGGAGGAGGAGATTCACAAGCTGGCCGGCCATCCTTTCAATATCGGGTCGCCCAAGCAGCTGGGCGATGTGCTGTTCGGCGAAATGGGTCTGCCGGGCGCATCCAAGACGAAAACCGGCGCATGGGCGACTGGCGCGGAAGTGCTGGAAGACCTCGGCGAATACCCGATCGTCGCGCAGATCCTCGAATGGCGCGGATTGTCGAAACTGAAAAGCACCTATGCCGACGCGCTGCCCGAAACGATCAACCCGAAAACGGGGCGCGTGCATACGTCCTATAACATGGTGGGCGCGAATACGGGACGGCTGTCGTCGAACGACCCGAACCTGCAGAACATTCCGATCAAGACGGCGGACGGCAAGAAAATCCGCGCCGCCTTCGTGCCGGAAGACGGCTATGAATTCCTCTCCGTCGATTATTCGCAGGTCGAACTGCGCCTTGCCGCCGAACTGGCCGATATCAAGCAGCTGAAACAGGCATTCCATGACGGCATCGACATTCATGCCGCCACCGCCAGCCAGGTATTCGGCGTGCCGCTGTCGGAAATGACGCCCGATATCCGCCGCAACGCCAAGGCGATCAATTTCGGCATCATCTATGGTATTTCGGGCTTCGGCCTTGCCAAGCAACTGGGCATCCCCCAAGGCGAAGCCGCGAATTACATCAAGCAATACCTCGCCCGTTTCCCCGAGCTTAAAAACTACATGGACGCGGCCAAGGAATTCGCGCGCACGCATGGCTATGTGAAAACATTCCACGGCCGCAAGGTCTATCTGCGCGGCATCACCGACAAGAACCCCGCCATGCGCGGCTTTGCGGAGCGGCAGGCCATCAACGCGCCCTTGCAGGGCACGGCGGCGGATATCATGAAGAAAGCGATGATCGCCATCGCCCCCGCCCTGATCGACGCGAAACTGGGCGCAAGAATGCTGCTGCAGGTCCATGACGAACTGCTGTTCGAGGTGCCGGTCGCGCAAAAGGCCGAAACCGAGGCGCTGGTGAAAAAAATCATGGAAAATGCCGGAACCGGATTAGGGGTTCCGCTCGTTGTAGATGCTGGATGGGGACTTAACTGGGCAGACGCGCATTAACCC
>JADYYV010000237.1 GCA_020853455.1 Alphaproteobacteria bacterium
CTGCGTTCGGTGCTACGAATCCGGCATTCAATTTATATAAGGATTTTTCGCATGACGCCCGCAGACAAGCAGAAACTGACGACCGCCTTCAACAACGCCGTGAACGCGTCGCCCTATGCCGACGAAACCGTGTTCGGCATCACCACGCAGGACGGCAAGCCCGTCACCCGCCGCATGCTGGTGGAAGCGACGCTGGAATCGCCTCAGTTCTTCAACGAAGTCGATAAGGTGCTGGCGACCGGCAAAGTGACGCTCGACCAGATCATCGACAAGTTCGAGCAGGGCATGAAAAAATC
The DNA here is from genome assembly GCA_020853455.1 of Alphaproteobacteria bacterium. Taxonomy (GTDB): domain Bacteria; phylum Pseudomonadota; class Alphaproteobacteria; order Micavibrionales; family UBA2020; genus JAPWJZ01. The sequence continues at coordinate 297 of JADYYV010000237.1, forward strand.
CAGCCTCGGCCCGCGTCCGTAATATTTGCGGGATAGATTTAAAAAAGCCGGAACAGAAATGTTCCGGCTTTTTTTTCTTTCGTCATGCCCGCCTTGCGCGGGCATCCAGAAGGCAGTCCTGCCGTCATATGACTCTGTGATTCATGAGACGCGCAGACGCGCTACTGGACCCCCGCGCAAGGCGGGGGTGACGCGAATGTATAGTTTTCTAAATTACTTCTTCCCCTCGTCATCGCCCCAAACGCCCGGCGGTTTCGGTGCGGGAGGTTTGATGGTATTGGCGGGGGCGGGTTTCAGGGTGAGGGCGGGGCGGGTAATGCGCTGGACTTCGTTGCTGAGGTCTTCGAGATGCTGCATCGCTTTCGGCAGCAGGTCGCGCGCTTCGGTGATGAAATTCAGGTTGTTGTCGCGGTTGGCATCGGTATCAAAACGGCCGAACAGGTTCAGGCCGTGCATCATCGCGCCGCGACCGGCATAGAGCGTGACCACGCCGGGGCCGATCCGGCTGTCGTCTTCCCAGCTCCATTCGCCCTTGGTGGCGATCGCGACGATTTCTTTCGCGCGCGTGATTTCGGCGAGCGTCATGATGGGGTTCGATGTTTTGGCGAAACCCGCTTTCAAGTTTTCGATGTCGCCTTCCAGCGTCTGGATATGCAGCAGCGCCTTGGGCAGCAGCGTGCGCGCTTCGGTCACGAAGGCGAGGTTGTTGAGACCGTTCATATCGATTTCAATGTTCCCCATGATCGCAGGGCCGCGCAGGTTGGGGGCGGGGTCGGCATGGATGGAGAATTTGGAGGGGCCGATCCAGCTGTCATCCTCGAACGACCAGGGGCCGGGAGTGGCTTTGGTGGAGATTTCCAGCGCGCGTTTTTTCTCTGCGGGGGTCATGTTCTGATCCGTGTATCTGCCAAAAAATCCTGCGGGATATGCTTGTTCTAGCACAGCAAAATCAATTCTGTCAAATGGGTTTGGCCATAAGCGTGACAAGCCTGCATCACATAGGCCAAAAAGTTCCACGGATATGGGAACAAGGGGTTGCTATCCTCTTATATATTAGGCACATTCTGCCAACTCAAAAACCAAGCATGCCGCAACCCGGCTTAACTCGATATATATAAGAGGAAATAAAATGCCGTTTGAACTTCAAACAATCGTGATCGCGTCGGGGGTGCTTGCACTTCTGTACGGGATTCTGACCAGCTTCCAGGTCATGTCCAAAAGCGCCGGTAACGCGCGCATGCAGGAAATCGCCGCCGCCATTCAGGAAGGCGCACAAGCCTACCTGAACCGCCAATACACCACCATCGCCGCCGTCGGCGTCGTTGTGGGCGTTCTGCTGGGCGTGACGCTCGGCCTGCGCACCGGCATCGGTTTTGCCGTCGGCGCGATCCTCTCGGGTCTTGCCGGTTACATCGGCATGCACGTGTCCGTCCGCGCCAACGTGCGCACGGCTGACGCCGCGCAAAAAGGCCTGCAGGAAGCGCTGACCGTCGCCTTCAAATCGGGCGCGATCACCGGCCTGCTGGTCGTCGGTCTCGGCCTCCTCGGCGTTGCCGTGTATTACTTCGTCCTGCTGAACAAGAACGTGCCGCAGCGCGAAATCCTGGAAGCCCTCGTGGCTCTCGGCTTCGGCGCTTCGCTGATCTCGATCTTCGCGCGTCTGGGCGGCGGTATCTTCACGAAAGGCGCTGACGTGGGCGCGGATCTTTGCGGCAAGGTTGAAGCCAACCTGCCCGAAGACGATCCCCGCAATCCCGCCGTCATCGCCGACAACGTGGGCGACAACGTGGGCGACTGCGCAGGCATGGCTGCCGACCTGTTCGAAACCTATGCCGTCACGCTGGTTGCGACCATGCTGATCGCGGCCTCGGTCTTCGCACCGGAAGCTGTCCGCGGCGCGATGGAACTGCCGCTGCTGATCTGCGGCCTGTGCATCGTGTCCTCGATCGTCGGCACCTACTTCGTGCGTCTCGGCTCGTCGGAAAACATCATGGGCGCCCTATATAAAGGCCTCATCGTGACCGGCATCCTGTCGCTCGGCCTCGTCTGGTGGGCAATCGACGCAACCGTCGGCATGAACACGCCGCTCGCGCTGCTGTCGGGTGCTACCGTCACCGGCATGAAACTGTTCCATTGCGCGATCGTCGGCCTGGTCGTCACCGCGCTGATGGTCTGGATCACCGAGTACTATACCTCGACCGCGTTCCGCCCCGTCCGCTCGATTGCGAAAGCATCCGAGACCGGCCACGGCACGAACGTGATCCAGGGTCTGGCCATCTCGCTGGAATCGACCGCGCTGCCCGTCGTCGTTATCGCCGTCGGCATCTACGTCGCTTACAACGCAGCCGGCCTGTACGGTATCTCGCTCGCGGCAACCACCATGCTGGCGCTGGCCGGCATGATCGTCGCGCTTGACGCTTACGGCCCGGTCACCGACAACGCCGGCGGTATCGCCGAAATGTCGGAACTGCCGAAAAAAGTCCGCGTCGTCACCGACGCGCTGGACGCTGTCGGCAACACGACCAAGGCTGTCACGAAAGGCTACGCGATCGGTTCCGCCGGTCTTGCGGCGCTCGTGCTGTTCGCGGCCTACACCGAAGAGCTGAAGCACTATTTCGGCGCGGGTTCGGAATACGTCACGAAAGGCGGCCACGAGCCCCTGACCGTGACCTTCCCCCTCGACGAGCCCTTCGTCATCATCGGCCTGTTCCTGGGCGGCTTGCTGCCGTACCTGTTCGGCGCGATGTGCATGACCGCTGTCGGCCGTGCCGCTGGTTCGATCGTGGTGGAAGTCCGCCGCCAGCTGCGCGAAATCCCGGGCATCCTGAAAGGCACTTCCAAGCCTGACTACGGCCGCGCCGTGGACATGCTGACGAAAGCCGCCATCGGCGAGATGGTTATCCCCTCGCTGCTGCCCGTGCTGTCGCCTGTCGTGCTGTTCTACGTCGTGAAGGCCGTTTCCGGCTCCGCTGCTTCCGGCTTCCAGGCCGTGGGCGCGATGCTGGTCGGCACGATCGTGACGGGCCTGTTCGTTGCTATCTCGATGACCTCGGGTGGCGGCGCATGGGACAACGCGAAAAAATACATCGAAGAAGGCCATTACGGCGGCAAGGGCTCTGACGCCCACAAAGCTGCCGTGACCGGCGACACCGTCGGCGATCCCTACAAGGACACCGCCGGCCCGGCCGTCAACCCCCTCATCAAGATCACCAACATCGTGGCGATCCTGCTGGTGGCGGTCATCGCCAAGATGATGGCTGGTTAATCTTCGGATAAACCAAGACAAAAAGCCCCCGTCACAAGACGGGGGCTTTTTTGTATTGACGGGCAGGGGCAAAGGGCTAAAGTGCTTTTCCGTATCCTATCCGGAGTACAAGAATTGCCCGTCACCAAGACCTTCATGGAATACACCGAATACGACCTGTACAGCAGCGAACAGGTGTCTGTCGCCGTACCGTCGCGCGATCCGCTGCAGATCGATTTCAAGAAGCTCGACTGGTGGGCAGCGCCGACCTTCCTGGGCTTTCCGACCGAATTCAAATTCTATGACGCGCAGGTCGATGATGCGGGCAAGGAAATCGCCGGCACGCGCAACAATTATTCCAAAAACTATCAGGTCGCCGAAGCGGTGATGAGCCTTGATGAATACAAGGCGCGTGAACTGCCGAAGATCGCGGAAATGAAGGGCGAAAAGCTGAGCCGCTTCCACGCCTTCACGCATGAATTCCTGGATGGCGGCTTCAGCCTGTCGAAATCCTTCAAGGCCGCAATCGGGCCCAAGAAGCCGGTCATGGACTGGTATATCGAACAGGTGGAATCGACCATCCGTCAGGCCGAACAGGCGGGGGCGACGCATATCGCGATCTGGGACAAAAAATCCGCAACCGCGCCGATCATTATCGAAGCCGATATGATCGTTCTGGACCGCAAACTGGGGCAGTTATACCCCGCCGCCGCAAGGCCCGCACCCAAAACGCCGCAGCCTTGATTTGTTGCCATAATGTGCTAATATCGCCGGATGTCGAATAACGCACCCAATCCGGCGCGCACGCCGCCGCATGACAAGGTCCTGCCCGACAAGGCGGAGATCGCGCGTTATTTCCATGCGGCCACCATCGGCAATCCGAACGAAGTTGCGCAGTTTATCCGCGACTATCCCGACCTGCTGGAAAACAACAGCTCGCCCACCGGCGCCACCGCCATCATTCTGGCCGCCAAGGCGGGCCGGCTGGAAGTGGTGGAATTGCTGGCAGGGCTCGGCGCGAATTTGAACGCGGGCGACAATGGCGACCAGTCGGCGATCTTCTATGCCGCCGCAAACGGCGAGGCGGCGGTCGCGCGCTTCCTCATCAACCACGGCGTCGATCCGACCGCGCCCAACAGGGCGGGCGTATCTGCAGTCGCGATTGCCGGCGCGCAGGACATGCCGATCTTCGGGCAGGAAATGGCCGCGCACCGCGCGCGCCATTTGCAGGCGGAAGCAGATGCCGAACGCCAGCGGCTGGAAGCGGCGCGCGAGGCGCTGCTGCAAAACCTGCGCGATGTGACCGAAGCCGTGCAGGGCGGCGTGAAGGGCAATGTCGCCGCGCCGCGCACAGCCACTTTCGGCAAGGGCAAGACGCCGTGAGCATGTCGATCAACGATCTTGATGCGCCGACGCAGAAATCCTTGCGGGATTCATTCTTCCGCGCGGCGCGTCTGGGTGAACTCGACAGCCTGCGCACGATCGTCGCGAATTATCCCGATATGCTGAACGACAAGGGGTCATCCTCGGGCGCAACCGCGCTGGTGCTGGCCGCCGAAAACGGGCATATCCGCCCCGTGAAATTCCTGCTGGAACAGGGCGCGGATATCGACGCGACCGATACCGTCGGGCGCAACGCGCTGTTCATGGCCGCGAAATACGGCAAGGCGAATATCGTGCAGTTGCTGATCGGCATGGGCCAGGATCCATATCTGGTGCAGGACGGCGCGTCGCCCCACATCATCGCGCGCAACGGCGGATTTAACGTGCTGGGCGAGGACATCGTCAAGTGGCGCAAGGAATGGCTGGCGGATGTCGAGAAAGTAAAGGCCGCCGCCGATGCCGCGCGGCGCAAACAGGTGACCGAACTGACGAAAAAAATCCGCAGCGGCACCACCGCCGCCGTCGCCGCGCCAAAGACCGCGCGGTTCAGGCCGAAATTTTAATTTATCGTAAGGCACTTCAGCCCCCTCTCCCGCGAGCGGGAGAGGGCAGGGGAGAGGGTGCAGCCGAGGTCATCGCTGGCGCGATGCAGATAAATGTTGTGCGCTTGCGCGCCACCCTCTCCCTAACCCTCTCCCGCAAGGCGGGAGAGGGGATGAGATGATTACGGTTTTTCCGCCAGCCTCAGGATGATTTTTCCGGCCTTGAACAGCAATTCCTTTTCTTCCGCGTCCAACTCCTCGATCGCTTCCGCCAGCCAGGTGCGCCTTGCGTCGCGGGCGCTTTCGCGGACTTCGATGCCCTTGGGCGTCAGGTCGATTTTCATCTGGCGGCCGTCGGTGGGGTGGGGCTTGCGCGACAGCAACCCGCGTTCTTCCAATGCCGCAACCGTCGCGCCCATCGATTGCGGCTTCACGGCTTCGGCGCGCGCAAGATCGGCGATGGTATGCGCGCCGTATTTGGCAAGGCGCACCAGCACCGCGGATTCAGTCAGCGACAATTCATGCGAAGCCGCCGCCGCCTTGATGCGTCGCGCCAGCCTGCCGATGGCCTGACCGAATTCGATGGTCGTTATGTCATGTGTCTTGCGTTTCATCCGAATCAAGTGTATAAAATAGGAAGGTAAACTTGCAAGTTTTAATTCCAAGTTACTTAACCCCCTGACGGGAAAGGTTTTCAGCCATGAATACCCCCTACGCTGTCGAGATCGACGGCATCACCAAGGCCTACGGCAATTTCAAGGCCGTGGATAACGTATCGTTAAAGGTAAATGCTGGCGAAAGCTTCGCGCTGATCGGCCCGAACGGCGCGGGCAAAAGCAGCATCATCAAGATGCTGACGACGCTGTCGCAGCCCACATCGGGCAGCGCGAAAGTGGCGGGGTTCGATATCGGAACGCAATCATCGGATGTGCGCCTGAATATCGGCTATATCCCGCAGCTGCTCTGCGCCGACGGCGCGCTGACGGCTTGGGAAAACCTTCTGCTCTCCGCGCGGCTCTACCGCATCCACCCGTCGGAGCATAAAGACCGCATCGGCGAAGTGCTGGCGGCGATGAATCTGGCCGATGTCGCGCACCAGCGCGTGCGCGGATTTTCGGGCGGCATGATCCGCCGCCTTGAAATCGCGCAGAGCATGCTGCATCGTCCGAAAGTGATTTTCATGGACGAGCCGACCGTCGGGCTCGACCCCGCCGCGCGCAACACGGTGTGGAAACATGTCCGGCATTTGCAGGACGAATACAAAGTCACCATCATCCTGACCACGCATTACATGGCGGAGGTGGAGGAACTGTGCGGCAGGCTTGCAGTCTTGCATCGCGGCAAGGTCGTGGGCGAGGGCACGCCCGCCGCCATCAAATCGGATATGGGGCCGCAGGGCTCGCTGGATGATATTTTCGAACGCCTCGCGCGCAATGACGACGAGGAAAAATCAGGAAAGGAAAATTACCGTGACATCGGACGCAATCGCCGCTCGCTCGCCAAGCGTGGTTAACCCGCTTTTCGGGTATTTCATGCAGATTCAGGCCGTGTTCAGCGCGGAAGCGCAGAAACTGCGCCATGACCCGTTTGAACTGGCAACACGCGCCATACAGCCGTTATTGTGGCTGCTGCTGTTCGGGCAGGTGATGGCGAATGTGCGCGGCATTACGTCCGGTAATTACATCGATTATCTTGCGGCGGGCATTCTGGCGCAGAGCGTTTTGTTCGCGGCGATATTCTTCGGCATTTCCGCCATCTGGGAAAAAGACCTTGGCATCCTGCACCGTATGCTGGTATCGCCCGCGCCGCGCTCGACCATCGTATTGGGCAAGGCGCTGGCGGCGGGCGTGCGCGGCGTCATTCAGGGCGTCATCGTCTATTTTATCGCGGCGGTGGCGGGCGCGCATATCAGCCTGAACCCGCTGCATATCGCGGGCGTGCTGGTGCTGATCGCGCTGGGCTCGGCGGTATTTTCGACGCTGTCGCTGATCATCGCCTGTTTCGTGAAAACGCGGGAGCGGTTCATGGGCATCGGGCAGGTGCTGACCATGCCGCTGTTTTTCGCCAGCAACGCGATTTATCCGATCGCGCTGATGCCGCCCTGGATGCAAAACGTGTCACATGCCAATCCGCTGACCTATCAGGTCGATGGCCTGCGCGCGCTGATGATCGAAGGCGGCGTGTCGGAATACGGGTTCGCCGCCGATTACGGGATACTGGCGGCGGTGTTCTGCGTGCTGGTGCTGGTGGCGGAGCGGATGTACCCGAAGCTGGTCGCGTAAGCGTTACTTCGTGCCGCCCTTGTTGAACTTGCCAAGGTTGCCGATGAACTGCTGCACGGCCGTGAATTCCTTGCCGGCCGACGGGGTCTTGCGCGACACGATCTTGACGTCATGCGACAGCTTGGGGTCGATCATCGTGACTTCGGCCACGCGGTCCTGTTCGTCGAACACAACCTTGATCGTCTGGCGGCGTTCGACCTCGTGGTCGAAAATGCCCTTTTGGCTGTCGGTTTCGCCGATGTAATACCAGACCTTGTCGTCGAAGGGCGAAACGGTCGAAGGCGGACCCCATATGCGTTCCACATCTTCGCGGCCTGATTCCTGCACCTTGACCATTTCGACCTGGTGCTTGGGCAGCAGGTTGCCGTGGGTGGTGATTTTGGGCGCGCAGGCGGAGGTCAGCAACAGCGCGGCGAGCAGCAGGGCAGGGGCGGATTTCATGAAAAAACCTCTTTAAAAAGCAGCCTTTTTATACGGCCTTCCCGCTGAAAAGACAAGGGCATAGGCGAAACCCCTTTGTTTTCATGACAAAAAGTGTATATTCCTGCTTATTGAATTGGGCACGAAGCATGACAGCGCAACCAGAATTTTCCCGCGTTTTAGCGGTTGAGGGGCTGACCCCCGACAAAGTCAGGAAAGAAACCGTCGAAGCGAACGCGAAGGAATGCGCGGCGCTGGCCAAGCGTTTCGACCTGCGCGAACTGTCGAATTTCAAGGCCGACCTGCGCATCCGCCGGGTCGAGGGCGGCGACGTGGTGCGGCTGGAGGGGAAACTTTCCGCCGATGTCGTGCAGACCTGCGTGATATCGCTGCAGGACGTCCATGCGCATATCGACGGCGAATTCGATACTTTCCTTGCCGAAGGGGGAAAACATACCGCCAAGAAATTCGGCGACGAAGCCGATTTCGGCATCGATGACGACGATACCGCGCCGGAAGTCATCCATAACGGCCAGCTTGATCTTGGCGAAATCGTCGCGCAATATTTGTCGGTCGAGCTTGACCCCTATCCCCGCGCGCCCGGCGTCAGCCTTGCGGCGCAGCTGGCGGAGGCGGGGCTGGAAGTAAAAAACAACCCCTTCAGCGTCTTGAAAAACCTGAACCCGCAGGACAAAAGCGCGCCGAAACCCGGCGCCAAGTCCCGCGATGCCGAACGGCTGAAAATCATCGCCGAAAACGCCGGCAAATCGAAAAAGGGTGACGGGAAATAGGGTTACGGTCCGAAACTTTTTCCTCTCCCGTCGTTGTCAATGGCCTATCCCCGTCCTATATCGTAAATATCATGACCGAAGACCAGAACAAGCTTGCCGCGCTGAAAGTGCTTATCGTTGATGACCATATGACGGCGCGCGCGCATTTGAAACGCGTGCTGCGCGACATGGGCATCACGCAGGCCGACGAGGCGGAGAACGCGGACGCCGCAGCCGCGAAGGCGACCGCCGATTACAACATCATCTTCCTCGACTGGGACATGCCCGGCAAAACCGGCATCGAAATCCTGCGCAATTTCCGCGGCAATAACGCTTTCGACGATACCGCCTTCGTCATGGTCACCGCGAAATCGGAGCCGGACGACATCATTGCCGCGCTGCGCGCGGGTGCCACATCGTATATCGTCAAGCCCGCCGATCCGGCGGATGTGCGCAACAACGTGGCCGAAGTGCTTGAATGGATCGCGCAGCAGAAAAAATTGCGGCGCTAGGATACCCCACCCGTATTCTTGACATAAAACCGGCGGATTTGGTATGCTGCTGTCAGGCGCATTTGCGCCTGTAACCCATACAAAGCCGGCCGGATCGCCTTCGCAAACGAAGGCCATGCGCCGTGCCGGATCGAACCATTCGTCATGAAACGCCTGTCATCCATTTTCAACCTGAAAAGCCTCGCGCTGCTTGCGGGGCTGACAGCCGGCGGCACGCAGGCGATGGGGATGCCGCCCGCGGATTTGCCGCATGACGGCGGCGGCGCCAACAAGCGGCCCGTGCCCGCATCGATCATCGCGCCGCATTACAACACGCAGCTAAAGCCGCAGGATCCGGACATGCCGGCAATGAAACTGCTGAAGGCCGAATTCGCGCGCACGCCGCTGGGCCGCGCGCTGCTGGAATTTGCGGAGCAGCAGAATATCGCCATCAAATTCGACGCCACGATCGCCGCGACCAATAACTACGCGCAATACGTGCCGGAAAATTCGACCGTCAGCGTGCGCCCCGATTTGTCGCTGGAAGAACAGGTGATGTATCTGGCGCATGAACTGCGCCACGGCTGGCAGGACAAGACGCTGGGCTATGCCGAACTCAACGCAAAACGCCTGACGCCGCTGCAGCGTTTTTCGCTGCAACGATATGTCGAGGCCGATGCCCATGCGTTTGCCGCGTTTTTCTGGGCCGACCGTATACAACGGCTTGGCGTGCAGCCGGCCGCCGATCATGCGGGCTATGAACTGGCGCTGGCGCACCAGCTGCAACAGAAAATGGACGGTCAGGGAAATATCGCGCCTGCCGATTACCGCGACCTTGCGCTGCTGCCGTATTTCGATCATCTGGAGAATTATAACGAGCGCCATGTGGCCATGTCCGCCCGCGCGGTCGATAGCTTCCGCGCGGAGGTGAAGGCGGCGCTGGAAGAAGGGCTGTCGTCGTCTTTCAACCGTCTTGCCGCCGATATCGCGGCGGCGCCCGACGATGCGAATTTCACGGCATGGCTGCGGCAGCTGGGCGGCACCAACCTGTCGGTGAACGCCGCGACCGCGCTTGCGGGCGAAACGGACGCCGCGCTGCTGAACGACTATCCCCTGCGCGCGCTGGAAGGCCGCGATATCATGCCGCCGCTGGGCGCTGCGTCCGTCGTGATGCCGCAGCCAAAAGCGCGGCTGGAACGGCTGCAGTCGATTGATGCGAAACAGCGGGCCACGGTGCAGTCGCACGCCCCGTAAGCCCGCCGCCCCGTTTTCTTACTTCGCCAGATACGGAATCACGAATGCAAACGCGAATCCCGCCAGATAAAGCAGGACCGAGAATGCATAGATCATCCGCCCGCCCCGCCGCAGCCGCAGGCAGGCGCGGGCCGCGCCCGGATCAACGGGGCGGGGCGCAGGCCTTGCCTGCCATTGCAGCCAGCCCCCCGCCGCCAGCAGCAGGGCGCCGCTTGCGAACACCCATTGCTTTTGTTCGGTGAACCATACCAGCTGCGGGAATGACGACACGATGCCGGCAAGCGTCGCCCCCGCGCCCAGCGTCACGAACAGCGCCGGCATGGCGCAGCAGACCAGCGTCGAGGCGGAGGTGAGCAGCGAGAGACCCGCCAGCAGGCGTTCCTTGCGTGTTTCCATGATCAGTCCCTTTTGATGCTGACGACGGTGAAGCCTGCGTCGACGATGCCTTTTTAGATTTCATCGTCGCCGATATCCGCGCCGGGCATCATGTCGATCCGCACGATTTTTGTCGTGAGGTTGACATCGACGGACGCGACGCCGGTTTTTTTCGAGAACGTCTTGTTCATCGATACGGCGCAGAAATCGCAGACCAGCCCGTTGACCGACACACGGATATGCGGGCCGTTATGCGCGGCAAGGGCAGGCGCGGACAGCATCAGCAGCAGGGCAAGCGTAAAAAGTTTTTTCATGGGATTTCTCCTTAATAGGTGATGGCAAGATTGAACAGGACCTGGCCGCGGGTGGACATTCCGGCTTCCGCCAGGTAATCGCCCTTGAAAACCCGCAGCAGCGGCGTGACCGTCCAGTTGTCGCGGTCTTCGGGGGCGTGATCGACCTGCAGCATCAGCCAGCTGTGCAGGCTGCCCGCTTCGGCGACATAGGGCGCGATGCCGACGCGCGCTTTTTGCTGGAATTCCTGCTTCACGGCCTCGCCCGCCGCCGTCTAGCGGTGTTCATACGAGACGTAATAGCGGCGGTCTTCCCAGTCGGCCTCGATCCCCGCAGAGCCGCCCGCGCGGGTCTCGCCGTCGTCATTGGCAATGCCAAGCCCCGAGAGGAAGTAAATATTGCCCTGCGAGTCCGGGTTGTTCCACCGCTTGGCCAGCCAGTTGAACTGCATCCCCGCCAGCTCGCCGTCGGTATCGCGGTAATGGCTGATGAACGGGCCGATGCTGTAGGTGGCGGTAGGCGAATACATGACTGACAATGTGTTTTCAAACGCATCGTTGCCGGCCATCGGCATCCAGCCGCCGGCATAGGATACGGGTCTGGCATTTGCGTCATGGGTGGTAAAGGCGCACAGGAAAGCGAGTGCGGTAAGCGCGGAGCATAAGCTCCGCCGCGAGCGAATAGGCATATTGAATCTCCTTGTTAACTGAATTGAGCTATTTCAATGTCAGGCAAGAAGATCGGGCGGCCTTAACTGGCTGGAGAGGCCGAGCCGCGGCAGGAATCCCGCATGGTTCGGGGATTGCAAATCCGCGACGGCGGACGGCGTGATGCCGATGCCCGCCAGAAGTATGGCGGCTGCCGCGACGCAGGTGCTGCAAGCGCCGCAGTTGCATTGTTTAATCTTGGCGGCCATGTCCTTGCAGCAGTCCTTCATGTGGCTTTCGGCCATATGGGTTTTGTCGGTCATGTGTTCCGCGCAGTCATGCCGCCCCGCAAAGGCATGCGCCGCCGCCGAATAATTGGCGAGCAGGAGGGTAATCACGAGCATGACCTTCAGGAACTTCATCCTGTCATTATACCCGCAACCGGCTATCTGCTTCACTGTTAGTTTTGACAGGTAAGACAAAAAGCCGCTGAAATTTCCAAAAAAATCATTTAAATCAAAGGGATTTATCGGCGCGGCGCTTGGGTGCGCCGATGTTTTTCGCTTGATAATTCTGACTAAACAGGTATTTATAGGCTGATTTTACTTGCCTTGAGGGGCTGCTTTGTTTATGTAATGAAGCCCCTCGGGTCATACCCCTATAGGGCTAAACTGGAAAGAGAAGAGTACGAGTTATGGCAGTTCCCAAGAAAAAGACCTCGAAATCGCGCCGCAACATGCGCCGTTCGCACCACGCCCTGTCGTCGCCTTCGGTTGTCGAAGACAAAACGACCGGCGAAATGGTTCGTCCGCACCATGTCTGCCGCAAAACCGGCATGTACAAAGGCCAAGCCGTTATTGATGTTGATTAACCATCCGGTTAATCAGTAATCTTGGCTGACCCGCGGGGAGCGGGAACGGGGTTTCTTTGTCTCATCAACTGGTCATAGCACTCGACGGCATGGGCGGCGACAAAGCGCCCCAGATCGTTGTCGAGGGTGCGCATCTGGCGCGCGAGGCTTATCCCACCGCAAAATTCATCATTTACGGCGACGAAGCGCAGATCAAGCCGCTGGTCGCCAAATATCCGGGGCTGGAACGCAGCCTCGAAGTGCGCCACACGCCCGACAAAGTCACAGCCCACGACAAACCCGCCCATGCGCTGCGCCACGGCCGCAATTCGTCCATGCGTCTTGCCATCGACGCGGTCGCGCGCGGGGAAGCGGATTGCGTCGTATCCGCCGGCAACACGGGCGCGCTGATGGCGATGGCGCTGTTTTCGCTGAAGCGCATGCCGGGCATCCACCGCCCTGCGATTGCCACCTACATGCCCACCAAAATTCCCGGCCACGGCACGGTGCTGATGGACCTTGGCGCGAATGCCGAATGTACGTCGCAAAACCTGCTGGAATTCGCGGTGCTTGGCGGATTGTTTTCGCGCGAAATCTTTAAAATCGCCGAGCCCCGCATCGCGCTGCTGAACATCGGGTCGGAAGCCATGAAGGGCGACGAGCTGGTGCAGGCCGCATCCGAAGTGTTCCAGAAGGCCGACCTGCCCGGCAAATATGTCGGCTTTGCGGAAGGCGACGAGATCATGACCGGCAATTTCGACGTCGTGGTGACGGACGGCTTCACCGGCAACGTCACTTTAAAAACAATCGAAGGCACGGCAAAGCTCATCAAGCACATGATGAAGGAAGCCTTTAAGTCGTCCATATGGGCCAAGATCGGCGGCATCCTGTGCCTGCCGGGGCTTGCCATCTGCTATCACGCGCTGAAGAAATTCTCCAAGCGCATCGACCCGCGCTATTACAACGGTGCAAGTTTACTGGGCCTGCGCGGGCTGTGCATCAAGAGCCACGGCGGCACCGATGGTGTCGGCTTTGCAAATGCCATCGGTGTTGCGGGCGGTCTGGCCGCCAACAGGTTCACGGCGAAAGTTGAAGCGGAACTTGAACGGCTCGGCTTCTCCGGCGACGCCGCGCCGCAGACAGAGGAAGCATAACCATGCGTCGTTCCATCATGCTGGGCTGCGGTTCATACCTGCCCGAAAAAATCCTGACCAATGACGATCTTGCGAAAATCGTAGATACCAGCGGCGAATGGATCGAACAGCGCACGGGCATCAAGAAGCGCCATATGGCGGCCGCCGGCGAAAAGACATCCGATATGGCAACAGCCGCGGCGAACAAGGCGCTGGCGATGGCGGGCTTGAAGGGTTCCGACATC
>JADYYV010000238.1 GCA_020853455.1 Alphaproteobacteria bacterium
CATCGGCCCTGCCTATGAAGACACCGTCGGCCGCCGCGCCTTGCGCATGTGCGATCTGGCGCATCCCGAAACACTCACAGCAAAAGTCGAAAAACTCGCCTTCTATTACAACGCGCGCTACAAAGGCCTCGGCGCTGCGCCATTCAATGTCGATGAACTTGTCGGCCAGTTGCAGGAAGTCGCGCCGAAGATTTTGCCGCATGTCGCCCCCGCCTGGCGCGTGCTGGACGAAGCCAAAACCGCCAAGAAAACCGTGCTGTTCGAAGGCGCGCAGGGCGTGATGCTCGACGTCAACCACGGCACTTATCCGTATGTCACATCGTCCAACACCATCGCGGCGCAGGCGGCGATTGGTTCGGGCGTGGGCGCGGATCAGCTGGGTTACGTGCTGGGCATTACGAAAGCCTATTCCACGCGCGTCGGCTCCGGCCCCTTCCCCACCGAACTTTTTGATGCGGTCGGAGATACGCTGACCGAGCGCGGCCATGAATTCGGCACCACCACCGGCCGCCGCCGCCGTTGCGGCTGGTTCGATGCCGTGCAGGTGAAACAAGCCGTCAAAATCTGCGGCATCAAGGGCATCGCGCTCATGAAGCTCGATGTGATGGACACGCTGGCGGAGGTCAAAATCTGCACCGGCTACACCGTCGATGGCAAACACTACGACTACATCCCCGCCGCCGACGAATTACAGGCAAAACTGCAGCCCGTCTATGAAACCATGCCCGGCTGGCAGACAAGCTTGCGCGGCGTCAAAAAACTCTCCGACCTGCCGTCGAAGGCGCTGAAATACATTCACCGTCTGGAAGAATTGACGGGTGTTGAAGCCGTCATCATTTCGACCAGTCCGGAGCGGGATGATACGATCCGCGTGAAGGAAATTTTGGGGTGATGGTAGATAAAAAAGAAGCTTATTTTTCAAGAAAGAAAATTATCATTATTGCTTGCGGCGTACTTGCAATAATAGGCTCTTCTTTTTTAATGATGGATAGCAATGAGCGAGTTTGCATACCCCACTGTCTTGGGAACTCAGAATGCGCTCCGTTCAAAAAGTGTTTGCAGATATGTACGATAAGGCGTAGTTGCAGCCAACTTTCAAAAAACACTATCAGTTCTATGTGTTTACTTGGACCTGTTTCGAGTGATCAACAATCTTGTATTTCGGAGAAATAACGAATGTCTTGGAAACCCTGCCCCTCCCCGAAACCCGGCGATGTGATCCGGTGGAAGGAACCGCTGCTGGCGGCGCCGACGCAGAAGCGCGGGAAGCGCGATGCGATCGGGGAGCAGGCGGTTGTCGCGTCCGTGTCCGAGGTCGATGAATTCGTGGTGATGCTGGTGGAGGAAGTGAAGCTGCTGTCCTTCACGACCGAAACCGAGCCTGCGCTCAACCTCAGCCCCGGCGACGCCATCCGCCGCCGCAAGGCCTCGCTGCAGGCGGGGAAGTGCGAGAAGAAGGGGGAATAAGTTTCCCCGTCGCATTCGTCATCCCCGCGCATGCGGGGATCCAACAGAGGTTAACCCGCAGTACACAAGCTCATGGATTCCCGCATTCGCGGGAATGACGATGTTTTTAAATAATTGAATTTACTTCATAATTCCCTGTAACACGCTGCAACAAAGAGTGACCCCGCAAAGCTGGCTTTTCCGGCATTCATATTGCATATTAACTAACAGCCGGACACATCAAGCGGCACTTTAAACGATTGAATTTTTTGGCTAATTTGTTAGTTACTTTTTGAAACACCGCACGTACCAAAACTACCGCATGAAAAAACTGCCGGCTACGTACCAAAACCGTACCCCCGGCTGAAAGGTTGAAAATGGCACACGGATTTTACAAGACTGTTCTTTCCATCGCTGTCGCCGCCGTGATTGGCGCGACCGTTCCAGCACAGGCGCAGGAGGGCTACAAGCCCTACTACGAAAACGTCGCGCTGCGCTATGACGTGACGGAGCCGAACAAGCTCGGCCTGCGCTATGACGTTTATGCGGGCGGCCTGAAAGCGCTGAATGCGAACCTTGTCCTCGACCTGACCAAAGAAGCCTATGACATCGGGCTGAAGGCCGAAACCGACGGTTTCATCGGCAGCATGTTCCCGTGGGAAGCGCAGTATAAAACCTCCGGCCACAGCGAAGGCGGCGTGCTGATCCCCTCCATCTCCACCTCCAGCTCCAGCTGGCGCAAATCGGTCAAGATCACCGAAATGCAGTACGACCCCAAGGGAAACCTGTTGAAAACCACCACCAAAGCCGGTGAAAAAGTGGTTGTGAACAACGAACCGAAGAATGATTTGGCGCAGGGCGCGGTCGATATGCTGACCGGCGCGATGCTGATGATGCAGAACGCGAAAAACACCGAAAAATGCGAGGGTTCTTTCCCCGTCTTCGACGGCAAACGCCGCTTCAACATCAACCTGACCGATGACGGCCGCGAGAACCTGGCGAAATCGGAATATTCCAAATTCTCGGGCGACGCGCTGCGCTGCACGCTGAAGGTGGAACCCGTCGCAGGATTTAAGCCCAAGGATAAAGAAAAAGGCTGGATGGCTGTCCAGAACCATACCGAAGCGCGTAAAAAACTGCCCACCATCTGGTTCGCGCGGCTTGAGGAACAAGGCCCCGTCGTGCCGGTGCGCATGGAAATCTCCTCCGAATACGGCGCGGTCGTGGCGCATCTGTCGGGCGCGGCGAAGAAGTAATCTAGCAATAAACAATAGCCAGACGTCATCCCCGCGAAAGCGGGGATCTCGTTGTCTGCCCGCGCCCTGTCCACCCACGGGATCCCCGCTTTCGCGGGGATGACG
>JADYYV010000239.1 GCA_020853455.1 Alphaproteobacteria bacterium
GACCGCCTGAAATTCAACATGGCGCTGAACGGCTTTGAAAAACGCATGAGCGTGGAGCAATCCTGCGTCGGCGATGCCGAGGGCACGGTCGATCTGACGCTCGACGACACCAACCTTGGCGGCTCCAGCCTTGTCGCCGCGCGGTCATCCAATAAAATTTCCGTCGCCTGCTATCCGCTGCTGACGATTTTGAAAAAATACCAGATCGAAAAAATCGACGCGCTGAAAATAGATATCGAAGGCGCGGAGGACAAGGCGCTCATCCCGTTTTTGCGCGACGCACCCGCCACGCTGCTGCCCAAAATCATGATCCTCGAAAACTCGCCCGCGCAATGGCAGCAGGATCTGCCCGCCGCGCTGGTCAAGGCAGGCTATAAACTGCTGAAAACCACGCGCATGAATATGGTGTGGGAACGGGTTTAACATCCGCACCACCCCGCACTTGTTGCGGGGTCCAAAAGGCAGTCCTGCCGTCACATGAATCAAGAGTTACATGACGCGCAGACGCGCTTTTGGATGCCGGAACAAGTCCGGCATGGCGAATAGTCTTATAATGTTTCTAGGAAATCTTCTCCGGCACCGGCAACCGCGACAAATTCGCCTGAATATCGTCAATCGCGGGCATGCCCGCCTGTGCGCCGAGGCCGAGGCAGGCGAGGCCCGCGCCGGTGGATGCGACATGCATGGCCTTGACCCAGCCGTTGCCGGCCTGCAGCGACGCTGCGAAAATGCCGCAGAACGCGTCGCCCGCGCCGGTTGAATCGACGACTTCGACGGGCAGCGCGCCGACCCTGTAAACTTCCGCGCCGCGTGCAGCGACCGCGCCTTTTTCCTCCAGCGTGATGATGCAGGCAAGGTCGCCCATCGCGGCCACTTTTTTCGCGATCGTCACCGGATCTTCGGATTCGATGCCAAGCCCGTGCGCCAGTTGGTGCGATTCCACTTCGTTGACGATCAGGTAATCGAGCGTCGCAATCACCTCCGCCGGAATTTCGGCGGAGGGGGAGGCGTTCAAAATGGTGGTCGCGCCATTCTGCTTGCCGCGCTTCAAAACATCGAAGGTCTGGCCGTAATCGGTCTCCAGCTGGCAGAGGATGACGTTTTTATCGTTGAACACTTCGTCGGGCAGCTGGTCGGATGTCGCGTCCAAATTCGCGCCGGGCGCGACGATAATGATGTTCGCGCCCTTCATATTGACGGCGATGGTGGCGCAGCCGGTCGGGCGTTCCGAAATGCCGATGCCGGTCGTCCAGACCCCTTGCGTCTTCAGGTTGTTCACCGAACGGCGGCCGAAAGCGTCGTCGCCCACCTTGCCGGCCATGGCGACTTTCGCGCCCGCGCGCACGGCGGCGACGGCCTGGTTCGCGCCCTTGCCGCCCGTCCGACTCAGGTAGTCGGCTGTGCAGGCCACCGTCTCCCCCGTCTTGGGGAAATGGCTGACCGGCATGATGAGGTCGATGTTCATGGATCCAAAAACGATAATCATGGCATCAGCCTAAAGTTAATGCATTGAATGGTCTAGTGATTTGCGAAATAAGACCAAACCGGTTCTTTTTATTGTAGCCGATTTCTTGACCAATGTCATTGAAGCGGCCCGTTCATGGGTGTAAATCTATGACAGCACATCAAAGTGGAAAACGACCATGCCCCTGACAAAGTTTCCTAAATCCGCCGAAACCACCCCCGCCAAAACGACGGCGCTCGGCTTTTACGAAAGCTTTTTCCAGGGCCGCATCGCCGACCTGCACAAGGAAGGCCGTTACCGCGTTTTCGCGAATCTTGAACGCCAGGCCGGACGCTTCCCGCAGGCGCTGTATCGCGGCGAAGACGGGGTTGAACGCGAAGTCACCATCTGGTGCTCCAACGATTACCTCGGCATGGGCCAGCATCCCAAAGTCATCGGCGCCATGTGCGACGCGGCGAAAGCGGCAGGCGCCGGCGCCGGCGGCACGCGCAATATTTCGGGCAACACGCATTATCACGTGATGCTGGAAGACGAACTGGCGGATTTGCACGGCAAGGAAGCGGGTCTGCTGTTCACCTCCGGCTATATCTCCAACGAAGCGGCGATCAGCACGATTGCGAAACTGCTGCCCGATTGCGTTATTTTCTCGGACGCGCAGAACCATGCCTCCATGATCGCGGGCATCCGCGGTTCGGGCTGCGAAAAATTCATCTTCCGCCATAACGATGTCCGCCACCTCGAAGAACTGCTGCAATCGGTCGAACGCTGCCGCCCGAAAATCATCGCGTTTGAATCCGTCTATTCAATGGACGGCGATATTTCGCCCATCAAGGAAATCTGCGACCTTGCCGAAAAATACGGCGCGCTGACATATCTTGACGAAGTCCATGCGGTCGGCATGTACGGCCCGCGCGGCGCGGGCGTGGCGGAACGCGACGGGCAAATGCACCGCGTCGACATCATCGAAGGCACGCTGGGCAAGGCGTTCGGCGTCATGGGCGGCTATATCGCCAGCACCAGGGCCGTGATCGATGTCGTGCGTTCCTACGCATCGTCCTTTATTTTCACGACCGCGCTGCCGCCGGCATTGCTGGCAGCGGCCACAGCCAGCGTGCAGCACCTGAAAACCTCGCAGTCCGAGCGCGACCGCCAGCAGGAACGCGCCGCGACCCTGAAAAAGATGCTCGCCGAAGCGGGCCTGCCCGTGCTGCCCTCCGTCAGCCATATCGTGCCGGTCATGGTGGGCGATGCGCGCCTGTGCAAAAAGGCGAGCGACGATCTGATGCAAAAACACAATCTCTATGTGCAGCCCATCAATTACCCGACGGTGCCGCGCGGCACCGAACGCCTGCGCCTGACGCCCACCCCGCTGCATTCGGATGCCGATATGCAGAAACTGGTCGATGCGCTGGTGGATGTCTGGGCGGGGCTCAACCTGCGCCGCTCCGCGCAGATCATCAGCTTCGACAAAACCGCCGAAGCCGTCTGATTATTCCCGGTTGATTTATTCTTTCGTCGTCGCCATCGGTTTTTCCGGCGGCAGGCCGATCACGCCGTCTTTGTCCGGCAGCAGTTTCGCGTCATTCGGCAGCTTTTCGATTTCCGCGATTTCCGCCGCTGTTGCGGGATCGTCGCTCGCGCGCGTGCCGCCGCACAGTCCGCCGACATCATAAGTGCCCGACGGAAAATCATACAGCGACCACCGCTCGTAAATATCCGGCACGCGCTGGTAGGCGAAGAACAGGTATGATTTGCCGGCCTCGAAATCCGCGCCCATGCAGGTATTCACATGTTTGTTGGTGTAGAATTTAAACGTGTTCCCTTTTTCCACGCCTTTATAACCCTGATCGACCTTTACCGTGACGATCAGGGGCAGGTCGGCATTGCCGCGCTGGCTCCATTCCTTGACCTCGAAGGCGTCGGTAACCGTGCCGGTGAAAACCGCGCCCGATTTTTCCCAGCGTTTTTCCAGCGTATCGGCCATGCAGCTGCACTGGGTGCGTTTTTGCGCGGCAAAGGCCGGCAGCGAGATCAGGAGCAGCAGCGAAAGGCAGGCAAGCAGGCGCATGGTGTTTTCATTCCTTTTCTTTTATTATACGGCGGCAGGGTTAAAAAATAACGGCGATGATAAAATTACATAACAACTTCGGGCAAATTCCGGACGATGCGCGCGGCTCGGTCTGCGTGATCGGCAATTTCGACGGGCTGCATCTGGGGCATCAGGCGCTGCTGCGGCAGGCGGCGGATATCGCGCGCGTGCAGAACGCGCCCCTCTCGGTGCTGACCTTCGAGCCGCATCCCCGCGAGTTTTTTCAACCCGATGCCGAGCCGTTCCGCCTGACGCTGCTGCCCGCAAAACAGCGCATCCTTGCCGGGCTCGGCGTGAAGCATCTGTTCGCGGCCGAATTCAACGCCGCTCTTGCCGCGCTGACGCCCGAAGAATTCATCGAAAACATCCTGAAAAAGCAGCTGGGCGTGAAGCATGTCATGGTCGGGCGCGATTTCGCCTTCGGGCGCGGGCGCAGCGGCACTGTCGAACATCTGCGGCAGTTTGCAGGTTTCGGCCTGACCGCGATCGACCCCGTCACCTGCGACGGCGACGAAACCTATTCATCGACCCGCGTGCGGGGGCTTTTGCGCGCCGGCAAACTGGACGAAGCCGCGGCATTGCTGGGCCGCCCTTGGGAAATCGAAATGCCGGTCGTGCATGGCGACAAACGCGGCCGCGAACTGGGTTACCCTACCGCCAACCAGCAGGCAGGACGTTACCTGCGCCTGCCGCTCGGCATCTATGCCGTGCGCGCGCTGATCGAAGGGGAAGCTGTGTGGCGCGACGGTGTCGCCAATTTCGGCATCCGTCCGATGTTCCGCGTCGCGCAGCCGATTTTCGAGACCTATATCTTCGACTACAACACCGAAATTTATGGAAAGAACCTGCGCGTCCAGCCGGTGAAATTCCTGCGTCCCGAGCAGGAATTCAAGGGCTTGGAGGCGCTGACCGCCCAGATCAAACAGGATTGCCACAGCGCAGCCGCTGTGCTCAAATCCACGTCATTATAACAAATTAAGCTGCTTGGAACATGTCTGAACAGGTTATCCGGCCCGGCCGTTATTTCATCGTCGCTTTCTTCCTGATCCTCGTCGTGATCGGGCTGGATCAGGCGTCGAAATGGTTCGTGATGGAAACGATGCTCCGCGTGAAATCGGAAGGCCCGGATTTCTGGACATGGTTCAAGACGCGCGACATGATCGAATTCTTCGCCGACCAGCAGGAAAAATACAAACAGGTGGTGTTCACCCCGTGGCTGAATTTCACGATGGTCTGGAACAAGGGCGTCAGTTTCGGCATGGGCGCCGGCGCCGGCAAGACGCCGCTTTTGTTCATCGCGCTGTCGCTCATGATTTCTTTCGGCCTGCTGGTCTGGCTGGTGCTGGCGCGCACGAAAATGCTGTTCCTGGCGCTGCCGCTCATCATCGGCGGCGCGATCGGCAACGTGATCGACCGCGTGCGTTTCGGCGCGGTCGCCGATTTCATCGATGTTCATATCGCCGACCGCCACTGGCCGGCCTTCAACGTCGCGGATGCCTGCGTGTGCATCGGCGCGTTCTTCCTCATTCTCGACACCATCTTCGACAAAAGCGGCACCAAGAAGGATCCAAAAAATGCGTAAATCCAGCCTTATCCTCGCCGTCATGATGGCGGCTGCGCTTGGCGGCTGCTCCGACGTCAAAAAACAGATCGGCATGGGCCGCAGCTCGCCCGATGAGTTCATGGTGGTCAAGCGCGCGCCGCTGACGATGCCGCCCGATTACGACCTGCGCGCGCCGTCGCCCGATTCACTGCCGCCCGCTTCCGAAGCGTCCAACCAGGCCAAGGCCGCGCTGATGGGCGGCAACACCGCGACGGCGGAAAAAGGGACGGCTGAAAACGCGCTGCTGCAGAAAATGGGCGCCGAAAACGCCGATCCGTCCGTGCGCACCGCGATCAACCGCGAAAACGGCCTGCTGGAACTTGAAAACCGCAAACTGGTCGATAAGCTGATCTTCTGGTCAGATAAGCCCGGCGAAGCGCCGGCATCGGTCGTCGATGCCAAGCAGGAAAAAGAACGCCTCAAGAAAAACGAGGCCGAAGGCAAGCCCGCGAACGAAGGCGACGTGCCGGTGATCGAGAAGAAACAAAGCACGATGGACAGGCTGTTCTAACAAGAGCCATCAAAGAAACGGCAGAATTTTTTCCGCATCCGGCGCGTCCAGCGCGATATCGGGCACCATCTGGTTCCTGAACCATGTCGTCTGCCGCTTCGCGTAGTTGCGCGTCGATTGCTGCGCCAGCGATATCGCATCCGTCAGCGAAATAGTCCCCGCCAGATGCGACGACAATTCCGGATATCCCAATGCCTTGGCGAGCGGCATGGAAGGCGTTGCGGTTTTCATGAATTCCCGCACTTGCTCCAATGCGCCCTGTTTCAGCATGATGCCGAAACGCGCGTCGCAATGCGCATACAGCCGGTCGCGCGGCGGCACCAGCGTGCAGGTGACGAATTTCAAATGCGCGGGCGGCGGCGCGGGCGGCAGCGCCTGCCATTCGGCAAGGCTTTTGCCCGTGCCCTCCAGCACCTCCATCGCGCGCACACGGCGCTGGGTGTTATAGGGGTTCAGTTTTTCCGCCATCACGGGGTCGCGCTTTTTCAGCTCGGCATGGAAAGCGGGGTTGCCGATTTCTTTCTGCCGCGCGTTCAGCCGGTCGCGGATCTCGGGCGCGATTTCCGGCACGGGGCTGATGCCGCTTAACAACGTGCGGATATAAAATCCGGTGCCGCCCACGATGACGGGCAGTTTTCCAGCCGCAATCGCGCGGTCGATTTCCGCCAGCGCCATGTCGCGCCAGCGCGCGGCGGAGCAAATGTCATCAGGTTGTAAGGTGGCATAAAGGCGGTGCGGCGCGGCGGAGAAGTCTTCGGGCGGCGGCTGCGCGGTCAGGATGCCCAGGCCGTCATACATCTGCATGGAATCGGCGTTGATGATGACGCCGTCTTTCGCCTGCGCCACGGAAAGCGCGAGGCCCGACTTGCCGCTGGCAGTCGGTCCCCCGATGACAAGAACGGTGTGCTGCTGCGTCACAGCCACCTTATTTCTTGAACTTGACGACCACGTAATTGCGGTCGTTCTTGCGTGCGATGAACAGCAGCACCGATGGCTCGCCCGCTTTCTTGGCGGCCTCCGCCTTCGTTGCGACGTCGTCGGGCGTGCCGACGTCCTGCTGGTCGATTTCGACGATCACGTCGCCTTCGGTCAGTCCCTTTTGCGCGGCGGGGCTGTCGGGCGTCACGCTGCTGATCAGCGCGCCGGTGACCGATTTATTGACGCCGTATTTCTCGCGCGCCTCGTCGGTCAGCAGCGACAGTTTCAGCCCGATCGACGGCACGTCGGTTGCGGGCAGTTTGTCGTCGGTCGCCGCATCCGGCTTGTCCTTGCCGCCCGGGGTCAGCTGGCCCGCGGTTTCGGCCGCCTCCAGCTCGCCCAGCGTCACGGTGATTTTGAGGTTTTCGCCCTTGCGCCAGATGCCCAGCTCCACCTTGCGGCCCACTTCGGCCTCGGCGACCATGCGGGGCAGGCGTTTCATGGCGGAAACCGGCGCGCCGTCAAACGTCATGATGACGTCGCCGGATTTGATGCCGGCCGCTTCCGACGGGCCTTTTTCCGTGACGCTCGACACC
>JADYYV010000240.1 GCA_020853455.1 Alphaproteobacteria bacterium
GACAGGATGCTGAAGCCTGCGGCCTGCAGGGCGCGCAGCGCGGATTCGCGGCCCGAACCGGGGCCTTTCACCAGCACTTCAAGCGTCTTCATGCCATGTTCGCGGGCTTTCTTGCCTGCATCTTCCGCCGCCATCTGGGCTGCTATCGCGGCCTGCGTCACCGCAAAGGCCTGCCCGTCCGCGGCCAGCGCACGCGCACGAACGCACGCACCCGCAAGGGCCCGCGCAAAACCGTCACCGGCAAAAAACTCGCCGCTACCAAGAAATAATCCTGAAAGCAAAGTAGAGAACAATGGCAAAGCAAGAGTCACAGAAAAAAGCGGACGAAGCAAAAGCGCCGAAGGCCCGCAAAAAAGAGCGCAAGAACATCATCTCCGGTGTCGCGCACGTCAACTCGACCTTCAACAACACGATCGTCACCATCACCGACGCGCAAGGCAACACCATTTCCTGGTCCTGCGCAGGCCACCTCGGCTTCAAGGGCTCGCGCAAATCGACCCCTTACGCAGCGCAGATGGCAGCGGAAGATGCTGGCAAAAAAGCGAAAGAACACGGCGTGAAAACGCTGGAAGTTCTGGTGAAGGGCCCCGGTTCAGGCCGCGAATCCGCACTGCGCGCGCTGCAGTCCGTCGGTTTCAGCATCCTGTCGATCGTGGACATCACGCCCGTTCCGCATAACGGCTGCCGCCCGCGCAAAAAGCGCCGCGTCTAATATTGACGGCGGGGGCGCCTCCTTGGCTTTCAGGGGAGGCGACGCCGTGACCGGTACTTCGATTTCGATACGCTACAATCAGGCACATAAAGGGGAAGACCTTGATTCAGAAAAACTGGCAAGAGCTGATTAAACCCAACAAAGTTGATGTCAGCACCAACAAAGATCCGAACCGCTTCGGCACCGTCGTCGTCGAACCGCTGGAACGCGGCTACGGCCTCACCGTCGGCAACGCGCTTCGCCGCGTCCTGCTGTCGTCGCTGCAAGGCGCTGCTGTCACCTCGATCAAGGTCGATGGCGTCCTGCATGAATTCTCGTCCATCCCCGGCGTCCGCGAAGATGTGACCGACATCGTCCTGAACATCAAGTCGCTCGCGATCCGCATGAACTCCGATACCCCGAAAAAACTCCGCCTTGTGGCCGAAGGCCCGCTGGAAGTCAAAGCGGGCATGATCGAAACGACCGGCGACATCGAAATCGTCAACCCCGACCTCGTGATCTGCACGCTGGGCGACAAGGCGAAACTGTCGATGGAACTGACCGTCGCGAACGGCAAGGGCTATCGCCCCGCAGCGCAGAACCGCACCGAAGACGCGCCCATCGGCATGATCCCGGTCGACAGCATCTTCTCGCCGATCCGCCGCATTTCCTACAAAGTCGAAGACACCCGCGTCGGCCAGATCACCGACTACGACAAGCTGACGCTTGATGTCGAAACCAACGGCACGATCAAGCCGGAAGACGCAGTCGCATTCGCGGCGCGCATCCTGCAAGACCAGCTGCAGGTGTTCGTCAACTTCCAGGAGCCCACTTCGGTCGCCAAGGAAGAAGCGAAAGACGAACTGCCCTTCAGCCGCCACCTGCTCCGCAAAGTGGAAGAGCTGGAACTGTCCGTCCGTTCGGCAAACTGCCTGAAAAACGACAACATCGTCTACATCGGCGACCTCGTCCAGAAAACCGAAGCCGACATGCTGCGCACCCCGAACTTCGGCCGCAAGTCGCTTAACGAGATCAAGGAAGTGCTCACCAACATGGGGCTCCATCTCGGCATGAAGGTCGAAGGCTGGCCGCCCGAAAACATCGAAGACCTGGCGAAAAAACTCGAAGATCCGTTTTAACGCCTGATACCCAAAGCCGGGGATTGTCCCCGCAAGCGATGCTGCTGAATACAGGGTATTGCTCATACTGATCCGCCTCGTGCGCGAGGCGACAACTTGAAGGAGACTGCACTATGCGTCATGGTAAATCCGGCCGTAAACTCGGCGTCAAAACCCAACACCGTCATGCGATGTTCGCGAACATGGCTGCGGCGCTCATCAAGCATGAGCCAATCGAAACAACCCTGCCCAAGGCAAAAGAACTGCGCGCCGTTGTTGACAAGCTGATTACGCTTGGCAAAAAAGGCGGCCTTGCAAACCGCCGCCTGGCGATGTCCCGCCTGCGCGACGAAACGCAAGTCAAGAAACTGTTCGACGTTCTGGGCAAGCGCTACGCTGACCGCAACGGCGGCTACACCCGCGTCCTGAAAGCCGGCTTCCGCCATGGCGACAACGCGGCTGTTGCGTTCATCGAGCTGGTCGATCGCGACCGTTCGGCAAAAGGCAAAGACAGCGGCCAGGCTGAATCGGCATCCCCGATCGAAGCCCCCGTCGAAGCGAAAAAGCCCCGCGCCAAGAAAAAGGCATAAGCTGGCTAAAACGCTTCCGTTAAGCTATATAAAAAGGGCGGGGACCGAAGGGTTTCCGCCCTTTTTACGTCCTTCTTTCAGGCCGCCTGAAGGCGCTTTTTAAAGGAGAAACACCCCTTGTTCCGCTATATCGCCGCATTGTTCATCGCCCTGACCGCCATGCCCGCGCTGGCGGATGTGCCGCAATCCGTTCAGCAGATGCAGCTCAGCTTCGCCCCGATCGTGAAGCGCAGCAGCCCTGCGGTCGTGAACATCTATACCAAGCGCGTGGTCAAGGAACGCGCCATGTTCAGCCCCTTCATGAACGACCCGTTCTTCGGCCAGCTGGGGCTCGGCCTGATGGGGCCGATGCGCGACCGCGTCGAAAGTGCGCTTGGATCGGGCGTTATCGTGGATGCGTCGGGGCAGGTCGCCACCAACACGCATGTCATCAATGGCGCGTCCGAAATCAGCGTCGTGACCGCCGACGGCCGCGAATTCGAGGCCGAAGTCGCGCTGAACGACGAAAAGACCGACCTTGCCATCCTGCGCATCAAGCCGCGCGGCGCGCCCTTGCCCGCGCTGCCCCTTGGCGACAGCGACGCGGTCGAGGTGGGGGATCTTGTGCTGGCCATCGGCAACCCCGTCGGCGTGGGGCAGACGGTCACCAGCGGCATCATTTCCGCCGTCGCCCGCACCGGCATGGGCAAGACCGATTACGGCTATTACATCCAGACCGACGCCGCCATCAACCCCGGCAATTCCGGCGGCGCCCTGGTCGATATGCAGGGCCGCCTGATCGGCATCAACAGCATGATCTTCTCCCGCTCCGGCGGATCATTGGGCATCGGCTTCGCCATCCCCGCCAGCATGGTCAAAAGCGTGATGTTTGCGGCTAGCCACGGCGGCAAGATCGTGCGCGCATGGTCGGGGCTGCAGGCACAGCCCATGCTGCCCGACATGACCGAACATCTGGGGCTGCCCACCGCCGGCGGCGCGCTGATCAAAAGCGTCAACCCCATCGGCCCCGCATCCCGCGCGGGCATCAAGGTGGGCGATGTCGTCACCGCCATCGACGGCCGCACCATCCAGGACCCCGAAGCACTGCGTTTCCGCCTTGCGACCGTTGCGCTGGGCACGCCCGTGAAAATATCGCTGTGGCGCGACGGCAAGATGGTCGATGTGTCGATGAAGACCGAAGCCCCGCCCGAAAAACCCGCCGCCGACACCAGCACGCTTCAGGGCCGCAACCCGCTGTCGGGCGCGACCGTCGCGAATATCTCCCCCGCAATCGTCGAGGAAATCGGCGACCTGACGCAGGATATGGGCGTTGTCATCATGAATGCCGAAAACGGCAACGCCAAGCGCCTCGGCCTTGCGCGCGGCGACGTTATCCTGTCCGTCAACGGCGACACCATCGGCAACGTGCAGGACCTGAAAGACGTATTAAAAACCGCGCAGACGCAGCGCTGGATGATCCAGATCCTGCGCGGCGACAAAGTCTCCAACCTGATGATCACGCTGTAAGCCATGAGCAACCTGTTCGACATCCCTTACGAGAAAGAAGCCGGAAAGGAAGCGCCGCGCCCCTTGGCCGACCTCCTGCGCCCGCAGGCTCTTTCCGAAGTGATGGGGCAGGATCATCTGCTGAAGGATGACGGCCCGCTCGCCCGCATGGTGGAGCAGGGGCGTATTACCTCGCTCATTTTCTGGGGCCCGCCCGGCTGCGGCAAAACCACGCTCGCCCGCCTGCTGGCGCATCATACCGAATTGCATTTCGAGGCGATTTCCGCCGTTTTCACCGGCGTTGCGGATCTGCGCAAAGTGTTTGAATCCGCGCTGCACCGCCGCCGCCTCGGGCGCGGCACGCTGCTGTTCGTCGATGAAATCCACCGTTTCAACAAATCGCAGCAGGACGCTTTCCTGCCCTATGTCGAAGACGGCACGATCACGCTTGTCGGGGCGACTACCGAGAACCCGTCGTTTGAACTGAACGGCGCGTTGCTTTCCCGTTCTCAAGTATTGGTGCTGAACCGCCTTGATGAAACCGCGCTTGAACAGCTCCTGCAGCGCGCCGAACACACGATGCAGCGCCCGCTGCCGCTGATGCCCGAAGCGCGCGCCGCGCTCATCCACATGGCGGATGGCGACGGCCGCTATATCCTCAACCTCGCCGAGCAGATTTTCAACCTGCATAAAAAAGGCATGCTGGATGTCGAGGGTTTGGCCAAGATCGTGCAAAAACGCGCGCCCCTCTACGACAAGGCGCAGGAAAGCCATTACAACCTTATTTCCGCGCTGCATAAATCCGTGCGCGGGTCGGATGCCGATGCCGCGCTTTACTGGTTCTGCCGTATGCTGGAAGGCGGCGAAGACCCGCGCTACATCGCGCGCCGCATGGTGCGCATGGCGACCGAGGATATCGGCCTTGCCGAACCGCAGGCGCTGCCCATGACGCTGGCGGCATCCGAAACTTACGAACGCCTTGGCTCCCCCGAAGGCGAGCTTGCGCTGGCGCAGGCGCTCATCTTCCTTGCGACCGCGCCGAAATCGAACGCCGCCTATATGGCCTATAACAACGCGCGCGCGCTGGCGAAAGAAACCGGATCGCTGATGCCGCCGAAACATATCCTCAACGCCCCCACAAAGCTGATGAAGAATATCGGCTATGGCGCGGGCTATGATTACGACCACAACACGCCCGAAGGATTCAGCGGGCAGAATTATTTCCCCGACGGCATCCCGCGCGAACAGTTTTACCAACCGGTCGAGCGCGGGTTTGAACGCGACCTGAAAAAACGCCTCGAATACTGGCAAAAACTGCGCGACGAGAAAGGCGGCAAGGAATGAACATGATCCTCGCGATATTCCTGGGCGGCGGTTTCGGCTCGGTCATGCGGCATTACAGCATCCTTGCGGCGCGCGGATTGTTCGGCGATGCGTTTCCCTATGGCACGCTGTTCGTCAATATCATGGGCTCTTTCCTGATCGGCCTCATCATGGAAACGGCGGCGCAGAAATCGAATATTCCGGCGCAGACGCAGGCGCTGCTGGTCACGGGTTTCCTCGGCGGCTTCACCACGTTTTCCGCCTTTTCGTTCGATGTCTACAAGCTTGCCAATACCGGGCAGGCGGTCGCGGCTGCGGCTTATGTCGCGGCCTCTGTTTTTCTATCGCTGCTGGCGGTATTCGCCGGCGCGTATCTTGTCAAAGGATTTTCAGCATGAGCGAAGGCGTTATCATTTCCGAGGACGATGACGGCCAGCGCCTCGACCGCTGGCTGAAAAAGAATTACCCCGATTTCGCCTTCGGCCAGCTGCAGAAAATCCTGCGCACCGGCCAGCTGCGCGTCGACGGCAAGCGCGCCAAGGGCGAAACGCGCCTTGCCAAGGGGCAGACCATCCGCATCCCGCCGCAGCTGCTGGCCCCCGCGCCGGAGCGCAAAAAAGGCCTGTCGCCGCGCGATATCGACTTCATCAAATCGCTGGTGATTTACAAAGACCAGCACGTGATGGCGCTCAACAAACCCGCAGGGCTTGCCGTGCAGGGCGGATCGAAAATCGAACGCCATATCGACGGCCTTCTGGACGGGTTGCAGGACGAGGCCGAAAGCCGCCCGCGCCTTGTCCACCGCCTCGACCGCGACACCTCCGGTGTTTTATTATTGGCGCGCACGACGCTGGCGGCGCAGATGCTGGGCGACCAGTTCAAGGGCCGCGACATCCGCAAATATTACTGGGCCGTCACATCGCCCGCACCCCAGCAGCATCAGGGCAAGATCACCGTGCCGCTGGCCAAGCGCGATATCGGCGGCGGCGAGCGCATGATGGCGGTGGACGAGGAAGAAGGCAAATCCGCGCTCACCTATTATCAGGTCATGGAAACCGTCGGCGACAAGCTCGCCTGGGTCGCCTTCTGGCCGCGCACGGGGCGCACGCACCAGATCCGCGTCCACGCGCTTGAAATCGGCTGCCCGCTGCTGGGCGATTACAAATACGAGGAACAGCAGAGTTTCCTTGAAGAAAACCCCAACCTGCCGCGCACGCTGCACCTCCATTCGCGCCGCATGATCCTGCCGCATCCCGTGACCGGCCGGAAGCTGGATATCGTGGCGCCGCTCGATCCGGAAATGAAAAAGACCTTCAAATATTTCGGCTTCAACGCCGACGACAAATCCGATCCCTTCGACATACTGGATTAATCGCATGACTGAATCCGAAATACCGCCAGTCGCCGCGCCCGACAACAACCGCCTGCCGAAACCGGTGCGCATCCTGCTGAAGCTCGTCATGTGGCTTGGCGTATTCGCGACCATTTTCTGGGCCGGCATGTCGATCCTGCTGCATGTTTACCTGCGCGCGCCGTTTGAAATGTATGCGGCGGGATTTTTCCAGCAACCCGTGCGCATTTTCGGCGGCGTGCGCCTCGGCACCGATCTTGCCAAGCCTTCCGTCGTCGTATCCGATATCGTCGTGGGGCAAAACCCCAACGACATCAAAACCGCCAGCATTATCCTCGGCCGGTTTGAAGCGGGCCTGCCGTGGCAGAAAATCCCCGAAGGAAAAGAATCCACCATTTCCTATTTCGTGAAGGCCGAAGGCCTGCGCGTCGAGGGCAAGAACTACGGCGACTACGAAATTCCCTTCACCGCGCTGCCGGGCGGCGACGCCGAAATCCGCGGCCTGCACGGCAAGATCGACGACGCCGAAATCACCGGCGACCTGTTCAAGACCGGCACATCGCTGCGCGCCGAACTTGCGGCCAAACAGATCGATTACGGCCAGATCGCCGAAGGCGGCAAGGGCGGCCAGATGACCGCCAGGCTTGACCTTGTCGCGCAGGTGCAGGAACAGGTGCCGATGGTGCTGTCGACCACCGCCGGCCATGCCGTTTTCATGGGCGGCACGGGCGCGATTGCCGGCAATGCCCTGAAATTCTGGGGCGGCGACGTATTCAACGCGATGGGCGCGAAAGAAACCGTCATCAACTGCGTCGGCGCCGATTTCGCGGTCGAGGGCGGCATCGCCAAATCCCGCGCCGTCGTGATCGACACCGAAGACGCGACCATTTACGGCGAAGGCGAGATCGATTTTGTGCGCCAGCTCATCAACATGCGCTTCACCCCCGCGCCGAAAAAATCGACGCTTTTGACCATCACCACCCCCATCCTGATGACCGGCCCGTTCGACGGCATGGCGATTACGCCCGAAGCCGGCACCATCGGCGCGCTGTTCAACGGCAGCACCGCGTCGGGCGTTAAACAGCCGCCGCTTGCCCCCGCCGAAAACGGCGGCAATGCCTGCACCGCCTATGTGGAGGCGCGCAAATGAAGCGGTTTTATAAAATCGCCGAAGCCGGCACCGCCCCCGGCGGCTACGTCATACGCCTCGACGGCAAGCCCGTCAAATCGGTCATGCAGCACAGCCTGATCTTTGCCAGCAAGGACCTCGCCGATGCGATTGCCGCCGAATGGCAGGCGCAAACCGGCGATATCGTGCCGGGCTCGATGCCGCTCATGCAGCTCGCCAATACCATGACCGACAAATCATCCGGCCCCGACCGGCAGGCGATGAATATCGAGCTGTTGAAATACGGCGCGTCCGACCTCGTCTGCTATTTCGCCGCCACCCCCGCCGACCTGATCGCGCGGCAGGAGGCGCTGTGGCTGCCGCTCCTCAAATGGCTTGCGGATACGCATGTCATCGTGCTGGAACGCGTCGATGGCATCCGCTACCACAACCAGCCGCCGGAATCGCTGGAACGCCTGAACGCCCTGCTGGTATCCATGCCGCCCGCCGAATTCACGGTGGCGCAGGTTACAACCGCGCTGACGGGCTCGGTCGTGATCGCGCTTGCCGTCGCCGACGGCTATCTGGACGCTCAATCCGCCCATGCAGCCGCCTGTGTCGATGAAATTTACCAGCTTGAAAAATGGGGCGAAGACGCGCCCGCGCGCAAACGGCTCGACAATATCCGTTTTGAACTGGGCGCGATCGAAAAATTCCGCGACCTGATTAAATCCAGCTCATGACGTTCGGGATGCCCTTGCCGAGCGCGAGGCGTTTCCAGCCGTAATAGCAGCGCCAGAACCACCAGATGACAAAGGGCGCAAAGCAGACCAGCGATGTCGTGACGATCAGCGTATGGTTTGCGGCCATCACGTCCTGTATCGCCTTTTCCATCGTGCCTTCGCCGGTCGAAAACGCTTCGGCCATCGCGGCCATGTTCATTTTCCAGACCAGCACGCCCGTCACCAGCACGCTCAGGATCGGCGCATAGACCGCGCCGCCGATCCAGAAGGTGCGGATCAGCCATTGCAGGTGGTTGGCATACAGCGTGCCCTTGGCCTTTTTGCGCTCCAGATACGCCAGGATGATGCCCGCCGTCAGCGCCGCCGTGCCCAGCAGGATGGTCGTCAGGTTGATGAATTGCAAAACCATCGATGCCGCGAAAATGCCGTAAAGCATCCGGCATAATTTCAGCTGTTCGGCTTCCTGCGCGCTCAGCGTGGCGGTTTCGGGTGTGTTCGTGTCGGTCATGATTATCTGCGTCCAAAAAGTTTTTCGATATCGGCGAGTTTCAGTTCAACATAGGTCGGGCGGCCGTGGTTGCATTGCCCGGAATGCGGCGTGCGTTCCATCTGTCGCAAAAGCGCGTTCATTTCGGTCGGGCTCAGGCGGCGTCCGGCGCGCACCGATCCGTGGCAGGCCATCGTGGAGCAGACTTCCTCCAGCTTTTCCTTCAGCCCCATCGTCTGCCCGTAATTGGCGACGTCGTCGGCCAGATCCAGCACCATCTGCCTGATATTGATGCTGCCCAGCAGCGCAGGCGTTTCGTTTACCACCACCGCACCGGGGCCGAAGCTGTCGATCACCAGCCCCAGTTCTTCCAGTTCGGATTTGCGCGCCAGCAGGCGTTCGGCGGAGGGTTGGTCCATTTCCACGATTTCGGGCAGCAACAGCGGCTGTCTTGCGATGCCGCCGGAATTCAGCGCCTTTTTCATGTCTTCATACACCAGCCGTTCATGCGCCGCGTGTTGGTCGACCAGCACAAGGCCGTCGGCGGTTTGCGCCACGATATAGGTTTCATGCACCTGCGCGCAGGCCGCGCCCAGCGGGTATTCCGCGGGAACGTCGATGGCGTGGACATCCTCATGCGCGCGCGACGCGGGTGCCGTTTGCAGGGCAAGGTTGCCGGAGCTTGCGAATGCAGCGCCTGTATAAGGCGCGCCCGCCATCCCCTTCGCGCCCGCATAGCTGGGCGCAGGCTGGCGGTATTCGCCGTCCCAGCCGTTTTGAGCGGCGGGGAATTGCGGCGCGGTGAAGGCCGCCAGCGTGTCGCCCGCGACGGTCGTCGATGCGCGGTGGCCGGCGGCGGTAATCGCGTGCTTCAACCCGCCGACGATCAACCCGCGCACCAATGCGGAATCGCGGAAACGCACTTCCGATTTCGCCGGATGCACGTTCACATCGACATCCGCAGGCGGCAGGTCGAGGAACAGGCACAGCATCGGGTGGCGGTCATAGGCCAGGAAATCCATGTAAGCGCCGCGTATCGCGCCGATCAGTTGTTTATCGCGCACGGGGCGGCCGTTGACGAAAAACTGCTGGAACTGGTTGGTGCCGCGGTTCAGCGTCGGCAGGCTGGCATAGCCGGTCAGTTTCACGCCGTCGCGCTCCGCATCGAGCCGCAGGGCATTTTCGGCAAATTCGCGGCCCATGATCTGGCGCAGGCGGCCCAAACGGCGTTCGTACAAATCCCCCTGCGATGCGGGCAGGTCGAGCGTTTCCTTGTCGTCCGACGTGAATTTGAAATGGATATCGGGATAGGCCATCGCGAG
Organism: Alphaproteobacteria bacterium; assembly: GCA_020853455.1. Taxonomy (GTDB): domain Bacteria; phylum Pseudomonadota; class Alphaproteobacteria; order Micavibrionales; family UBA2020; genus JAPWJZ01. The sequence goes on from JADYYV010000240.1 coordinate 10,219, forward strand.
CCGTTCGACAA
>JADYYV010000241.1 GCA_020853455.1 Alphaproteobacteria bacterium
ATCGCGACCATCTTCGTCAAGGTCGCGCATGAAATGGGCCATGCCTATATGGCGACCAAATACGGCGTGCCCGTGCATACCATGGGCGTCGCGCTGATGGTGATGTATCCGGTGCTGTACGCGGAAACGACGAATTCGTGGAAAATGATGGACCGCCGCGAGCGCATTTTTATTTCCACGGCGGGCGTCATGGCGGAAATGACGATCGCGTCGGTCGCGCTGCTGCTCTGGCATATGCTGCCGCCGGGTATCCCGCAGAGCATCTGCTTCATGGTGGCGATCGTGTCGCTGGCGGCGTCGCTGCTGGTGAACCTGAACCCGCTGATGCGGTTTGACGGCTATTACCTGTTTTCCGATCTTGTCGGCATCGACAACCTGCAGGACAGGTCGTTTGCCTTCGCGAAATGGAAACTGCGCAGCTGGCTGTTCGGCTGGAACGATGGCCCGCCGGAGCTGCTGGCGCAGGAACGCCGCAACCTTCTGGTGATTTTCGGCTTTGCGACCATCGTGTACCGCTTCTTCCTGTTCACGGGTATCGCCTTCCTCGTCTATTTCCTGTTCTTCAAGCCGCTCGGCCTGATCCTGTTTCTGGTCGAAATCGTGTTCTTTATCCTGCTGCCGATCTGGCGCGAGGTGTATGTGTGGCTGCGCAACGGCAAACTTATTTTGTCGTCGGGGCGCGGGAAATTCCTGCTGCTGCTCGCCTTTGCCGCCGCCGCTTTCAGCTTTATGCCGGCGCAATCGACGGTCGAGGCACCGGCGGTGCTGCATGCGTCGAACTATGTGCGCATTTACCCGCCGACCGCCGCGCGCGTCGTGAGCATCACGGCCTATGAAGGCGCGGAAGTGAAAAAAGGCGACGTGCTGTTCCAGCTGATGTCGCCGAAGCTGGATAACGACATCGCCAAGGCGCGCCTGAAGCTGACGGCGCTGATCGGCATCCGCGACCGCGAACAGGCATCGGCCGAACTGGTGCGCAACCGCCCCACGCTGGAATCCGATATCGAAAACGCGCGCAAGGAACTGGAAGGCCACGAAACGCAAAAGGCGCGCATGATCGTGACCGCGCCGTTCGACGGGCGCATCCGCGACCTTGACACCTATGTGCATGAAGGCATGTGGCTGCATCCCGGGTCGCAGCTGGCGGTCATCATCGGGCCGGAAAAACTGGCGCTGTCGGGCTATGTGTCGGAACAGGATACAGGCCGCCTGAAAAAAGACGCGACGGGGTGGTTTTATTCCGACCTGTCGCCCTTCAAACGCTATCCGGTCGCGCTGAAGCGGATCGAGGATACGGATACGACCGATATTTTCTGGCCGGAACTGTCATCGGTATTCGGCGGCGCGCTGCCCGCCGAACGCTCGCGCGAAACCGGCACGATCCGCCCGCTGTCGCGCCACCCCATCTATGCGGCGCAATTCAGCCTGACGGGCGATGTGCCGCCGCCGGCCTATACCACCGCCGGCACGGTCGTGCTGGAGGCGCAGCCGGTCAGCTATGCCAGCCTGCTGGGGCAGCGTTTCATGTCGCTGGTGATGCGCGAAAGCGGATTTTAAAAAAATCAGCGTTTGGGCGCTTTGAAGGCGCGCATGGTTTTATGCGTGGCTTCGCTTAAATTCACGGGCTTGTAATTGTCTTCCAGAAATTCCGGCGCCATGCCATAGACGTCGAATTTGGCAACCGGCGTACCGTCCTTGCCGACCGTATAGAGCGCGGATTCCGCGGTCGCCCTGCCGTCGCGCACCGCCTGCAATGCTTCGGCAAGGGCAGGGATGTCTTTTTCGCGCACGGCCAGCGTGCCGCCCGCCTCGATCGTCCAGGTGCCCCATTGCGTCGGGATGGTGGCGGCCTTGTTAAAGGCGAGCGCAAGGCGGAACGCCTGCGGATCGGGTTCCCAGACATTGTTGGGGCGGCCGTATTCATTGCTGCCCGCGCGGCGGATATAGTCGCCCTCGAACGATGATTTTTTCGCCGTCCACAATCCGGGGCCCTTGAAATCGGCGGCGTTGATGTCGTTTTCGCCGACCACGCGTTTCGCGTATTGCACGGCGATATCCTGCATGACCAGCGAACGGCCGTATTCGTTCGGCCATTGCGTGATGTCCATCACGATATACAGCTGCTGGATTTTTACGGCCTGCGCGTTGCTGGCTTCATCCATCAGCATCAGGTCGCGGAGCAGATAGGCGGCGACCGGTTCGGTCTTGCCAAAGCCCTTGCCCTCCGCCAGCAGTTTTTCAAGCGCAGCCAAATATTCGCCAGCCGCCATCACCGGCGGCGGCGCTGCTTTGTCCTGAAATGATTTGGCGGCGGTTCCTGCCATTGTCCCCACATAAAATAGCTTGAAACATTCTAACCGATTGGCGTAATTATGTCAATTAAGAATAGAAAATGCGGAGGACGTTAATCCTCCGCATTTTCAGATACTTATATCGCAGTTACGCGTTCGCCGGGCCGGATTTGGCAGCCGGTTTTGCAGCAGGGGCTTTCTTGAAAGCGCCCATCGCCGCTTCCGTTTCCGCATAAAGCGGCACGGGCGCGTAGTTGGCTTCGCGGAATTTCGGCTCCATGCCATAGATGTCGAACTTCGCGACTTTCTCGCCCGATTTTGCGTCGGTCGTGAACAGCGCTGCTTCGGCGGTGGTTTCGCCGTTGCGGATCGACTGCAGCGCAGCTGCCAGAGCAGGGACATCCTTCTGGCGGATGGCAAGATCGCCGCCCGCTTCGACAACGAAACCGCCCGTCCATTGCACGGGAATGTTGACGGCTTTATCGACCGTCAGCGTCACGCGATATGCGGCGGGGTTCGGCTCATACGTGTTTTTCTTGTCGGCGACCGGCTGGTAATCGCCTTCGAAATTGCCTTTTTTCAGCAGCCAAAGGCCAGGCCCGCTGAATTCGGGCTCGCTCAGGTCGCGTTCCTTGATCAGCTTGCCGCCCCATTTTTTCGTGATGTCCTGAATGACAAGGTTGCGTAAGTATTCCGACGGATACTGGTCGGTATCCATCACCACATACATCTTCTTTTCGAAATCGACGCTGTTGCGCGTCTCGACCTTGCCGGAGCTGGTCATGGTTTCGAATTCGAGCTTTTCGAGGAAATATGCGCCGACCTGCTTGTTCTTCCCCCAGCCCGTGCCGTCGCTGAGCAGTTTTTCGAGAATGGCCTGATATGCAGCCGCATCCAGCTGGGCGGGTTTGGCGGCTTTCTGGTTGAAGGTATCGGGGTGGAGTGACGTCATTTTCTGTGATCCTCTATATCCGTTTGAAGGGGCGTTTTTTTATTATTATGGCGCAGTTGTATCACGCGCCTGATAATATGTCAAATTGGCCAGCTGTTCAAATACGGATGGTCGAGGCGTTGGAAAGACTGGGAAAAATCAGGAAAAGCGGAAGCGCTTCAACCGCCATTCGCCGTTTTCTTTCACAACTTCATGGGTTGCGCGGGGCGGGGTGATGCCGGCTTCGACGTCGCGGATTTTCATGTTCATGGCAAGGCTGCGCACAAAGGCCGAGGCTTCGTTGAACTGTTCTTTCAGGTCGCCGCCGTCGGGCACGGAAACTTTCACATCCTTGTTATGCAGGTTGATCGTGACGTCGGCCATCTTGAAATCTCCTTTTGTCTGAATGGCGGCAGTCTAGCTTGGCGCGCGCTTCCGTCAACCGGATTGTTTGGCTAGGATAGGGGGCGGAGGTATCCATGAAAGCCCTGATGATCGCCCTGTTCTGCCTGCTGTCCGCCGCCGCCTATGCCGGCGATGAATTGCGGCAGGACATGGATCTGGCCGAAGCCTACCGCCTGACCAATGTGAAGCAGCAGACCTTCGACCTTGCCTCGGCCGATATGATCGAGGCGGAAAAACGCTATCTTGCCGATATGTTCAAAGTCACGGATCTTGCTGTGATCGAACGGGTGGAAACGCAGGAAGCGCTGCGCCGGCGCGACAAAACTGCCGATAATTACAGCATCATCCTGTCGAAATTCGACGCGCTGTCGCCGCCCGACAAGCTGCGCACGGTGCATCAGCAGCTCCGCAACGCAATTGCATTGGAGCGCGATTATATCGACGGCCTGCGGCGCGGATTGCGCTTCGACGCGCAGTCGGACCCGGTGCAGACGGTGCATCGCACGCTGCTGTGGGTGTATGCCGAATTGCAGCGGCTCTATCCCGACGAAGATGCGCGCATACGGGAAGCGTTCTATGCGCATCTCTGCGCGCTGGATTTTATCTGAATGAATCCATCACCTTGACTGCGCCCGTTTGACCCGTTGCCCGATTCACGATAGATTTGGGGTACTATCACTCAAACAGGTGTCGATGAAAGCAGAATTCGAGAAGGCAAAATCCAAAGTGCAGGCCCGCAACAACGCAACCCAGATCATCGCCACCTTGGGCCCTGCCACCAGCAGCTATGAGACGCTGAAAGCGATATATGAAGCCGGGGCGGATACGTTCCGGCTTAATTTCAGCCACGGCACGCAGGAAGAACACGCGAAAAGCATCGCGCTGATCCGCCAGCTGGAAAAAGACATCGGCGCGCCCATCGGCATCCTGGCCGATATGCAGGGCCCGAAACTGCGCATCGGTTCATTTAAAGACAACATGAAAGTGCCGCTGACGCCCGGCCATAAAATCCGCTTCGACCTCGACCCGACGCCCGGCGACGAAACACGCGTGGCGTTCCCGCATCCCGACATTCTGGCGGCGCTGGAACCCGGCGCGAAATTCCTGATGGATGATGGTAACGTCGCGATGAAGATCGCGGCGAAGGGCGACGGCTTTGTCGTCGCCGAAGTCGTGTATGGCGCGGAACTTTCCGGCAAGAAGGGCGTGAACGTGCCCGACCTTGCGCGCCATGTGGATGCGCTGACGGCGAAAGACAAATCCGACCTTGAATTCGCCCTGTCGCACGGCATCGACTGGATCGCGCAAAGCTTTGTGCA
>JADYYV010000242.1 GCA_020853455.1 Alphaproteobacteria bacterium
AGCAGGCATAAAGGTCGGGCCGCAGCCGCAAGCCGAACTTGTGCGCATAACGGTTCGATTTATACCCGCGCCGGTGGTTTTCAAACCGCATCTCCGGCGACATCCCCGTGCAGCCGACATAGAGGCACGGCTTCGACGGATCATGATCAGGGTTCGCCGCCCTGAACTTCCTGTCTTTCAAAACTTTCGGATCCAGCTCGATCACATAAACACAATGATGCCACGCCGCTTCCTCCGGATGCTGCTTGCGATATTTTGCTGCAAAAAATTGGCCGGCGGTGATGATGGGCGATCTCCTGAAATCCAGCCCTTATTTTAACATCGCGCGGTTAAAAATAGATTTCCGGTATTTCATATTAAGTGCTGTTTATGCAAAGTTTTAAGCCATTTGCCCGCTTTCGGGACTATATATATACTAACCCCGCTCAACCCAATCACATTCATCCGCGCCGCAGATCAGGCGGGCGCGAGGGAGATTTCGAATGGCGGCGCCGAAAGTGAAACCGGTCAATAATCTGCTGGCGGAGGCGAAGCTCGCCAACGCCCCCACACAATCACGCGTCTTTGACGTTGATAAGGTCTTCGGGCGCAAGACGGTGGCCGATATCAAAAGGGGCCTCGCGCAACTGGGCTGCGAATTCGTCAAGGTCGGGTTCTTCGACGTTGATGGCATCATGCGCGGCAAATACATGAAGATCGAAAAATTCCTCTCGGCGCTGGATCACGGCTTCGGTTTCTGCGACGTGGTGGTGGGCTGGGATTCCAATGACCAGCTGTATGACAGTTCCAAATTCACCGGCTGGCACACGGCCTATCCCGACGCAAATTGCCGCATCGTCACGGAATCCGTGCGCGCGCTGCCCTTCGAGCCGAACATCCCGCTGTTCATCGCCGAACTCGCCGACCGCGGCGAACAGGTCTGCCCGCGCGGGACGCTCAAGCGCGTATTGTCGCGCGCGGCCGATATGGGTTTCAGCGTCACGGGCGCGGTCGAATTCGAATTCTTCATGTTCAACGAAACGCCCGAAAGCGTGCGGGCGAAGAACTACCAGAACCTGCAGCCCATCACGCCCGGCAATTTCGGCTATTCGATGCTGCGGTCATCTGTCCATGCCGATTTCTATCATGAATTGCTGGAGATGTGCCGCGACATGCGCATCCCGATCGAAGGCCTGCACACCGAAACCGGCCCCGGCGTGCTGGAGGCCGCGATCATGTATGACGAGGCGCTGGAAAGCGCCGACCGTGCCGCGCTGTTCAAGACCTTCACCAAAGTTCTCGCGCAGAAACGCGGCTGGATGGCGGCATTCATGGCGAAGTGGAACAACAAGGTGCCGGGCCAAAGCGGCCATATCCACATCTCGCTGAAGGATAAAAAATCCGGCAAGCCCGTGTTCCATGACCCGAAGAAGCCGCATAAAATGTCCGACACCATGCGCCATTTCCTGGGCGGGCAGCAGGCATTGATGCCGGAATTCCTTTCCATGATCGCCTGCACGGTCAACAGCTATTCGCGCCTTGTGCCCGGTTATTGGGCGCCGACGAATGCGACCTGGGGCGTGGAAAACCGCACGACCGCGCTGCGCGTCATTCCCGGCTCCGAAAAATCGCAGCGCGTCGAATACCGCATCGCCGCCGCCGACATCAACCCCTACATCGCGCTTTCGGCTGCGATTGGTTCGGGTTTGTGGGGCATTGAAAACGAAATTGAGCCGACCAAGATCGTGGAAGGCAACGCCTATGAACAAAAATTCCCCGAGAAAATGCAGCTGCCGCAAACCCTGACCGAGGCTGCTGGCCGGTTGCGTCAATCCAAAGCAGCGCATGAATTATTCGGCGATGTCTTCGTCGAACATTACGCCCAGAGCCGCGAATGGGAAGAGCGCGAATTCCGCAAATACGTGACGGATTGGGAGCTGCAAAGATATTTCGAGATCATCTAACCGCGCCACCCCGCCGCAGGGCGGGGTCCGGCCCGGCCGCAAGGCCGTTTTATAAATGCGCTTCGCGCGCCAGACCCCGCCCTGCGGCGGGGTGGTAACAAGAGGAAAATAAAAATGGGACAGCCAATGAAAAAAGACACCAGCAACCTGATGCAAACCGTTTCCCCCGTCGATGGCAGCGTGTTTGTCGAACGCGCCTATCACGACTGGGCGCAGGTCGATGCGGTTTTGACCAAGGCCAAGAAAGCGCAAAAAGAATGGCGCAAGGTGCCGCTGGCAAAGCGTCAGGAATACATGCTGAAATTCCTCGACCATATGGTTTCCAAGGCCGCCGATATCGGCCGCGAACTGACATGGCAGATGGGCCGCCCGATCAGCCAGACGCCCGGCGAAATCCTGCGCGGCTTTTCGGAGCGCGTGAAATACGCGGTCGAACTCGCCCCGCGCGCGCTCGCCGATATCGTGCCGCATGACGTGCGCGACGGTTTCAAGCGCTTCATCCGCCGCGAACCGCTGGGCGTTGTCGCCGTGATCGCGCCGTGGAATTACCCGTATTTGACCGCCGTCAACGCCATCGTGCCCGCGTTGCTGTCCGGCAATGTGGTGGTGCTGAAACATTCCTTCCAGACCCCGCTGGTCGGCGACCGTTTCGCCGAAGGTTTCAAGGCAGCTGGCCTGCCCGACGGCGTGTTCCAGCATCTTGACCTGTCGGATGCCGACACCCAGAAACTCGCCGAAGACAAACGCATCGATTTCGTGAACTTCACCGGCTCCGTCCGCGTCGGCCATATTGTGCAAAAGGCGGTCAGCAACCGCTTTGTCGTCGCCGGCCTCGAACTCGGCGGCAAAGACCCGGCCTATGTGCGCGAAGATGCCGATCTGGCGAGTGCGGTTGAAAACTTGGTCGACGGCGCGTTCTTCAACTCCGGCCAGTGCTGCTGCGGTATCGAACGCATTTATGTGCATGAAAAACTCTACGATAAATTCGTGGAGGATTTCGTTGCGCTGACCAAGACCTATAAATTGGGCAACCCGACTGACCCCAACACGAACCTCGGCCCTATGGTCCGCACCGCACAGGCCGATTTCGTGCGCGCGCAGATCGAAGACGCCGTGAAAAGGGGCGCGAAGGCGCTGGTCGATGAAAGCCATTTCCCCGCCAGCAAAAAAGGCACGCCGTACCTTGCGCCCCAAGTATTGGTGAATGTCGATCACAGCATGGGTGTGATGATGGATGAAAGCTTCGGCCCCGTCGTCGGCATCATGAAAGTGAAGAATGACGAAGAAGCCGTGAAGCTGATGAACGACAGCCCCTATGGCCTGACCGTTTCGATCTGGACAAAAGACGCCGATGCGGCGGAAAAGCTGGGCGAAGACCTCGAAACCGGCACCGTCTTCCTCAACCGCTGCGATTACGTCGATCCGGGCCTGCCCTGGACGGGCGTGAAGGATACGGGCCGCGGCGCGTCGATGTCCGTCATCGGCTTCGAAAACCTCACCCGCCCGAAAAGCTTCCACCTCAAGAAAGCGTGAACATCATGACGAAAAACATCACCGGTTCCTGGAATTACCCCACCCGCATCCTGTTCGGCCCCGGCCGCATCAAGGAATTGCCCGACAACGCAAAAAAATTCGGCATGAAAAAACCGCTGCTGATCACCGATGCGGGGCTGAAGGAACATGAAATCGTGAAAAACACGATTGTCTTGCTGAATTCGGCCGGCCTTGAAGCCGCTGTATTTGCGGACATCAAGCCGAACCCGACCGGCAAGAATATCGACGACGGCGTGAAGGCGTATAAAGACGGCAAGCATGACGGCGTGATCGCCTTCGGCGGCGGCTCCGGCCTTGATGCCGCGAAAGCCATCGCGCTGATGGTTGGCCAGACGCGCCCGTTGTGGGATTTCGTCGATGAAGGCGACAATTACTTGCGCGTGATTGAATCGGGCATGGCGCCCGTGATCGCCGTTCCGACGACATCGGGCACAGGGTCGGAAGTCGGCCGCTGCTCCGTCGTCGTGCATGAAGACAGCCACGAAAAGAAGCTGATTTTCCACCCCAAGATCATGCCCGCGCTGGTCATCGCCGATCCCGAACTCACCATCGGCCTGCCGCCGCATATCACGGCGGCGACCGGCATCGATGCGTTCGTGCATTGTTTCGAAGCCTTCTGCGCCCCCGGTTTCCACCCGCAGGCGGACGGCATCGCCCTTGAGGGCATGAAGCTCGTCGCCGAATACCTGCCGCGCGCCTACAAGGACGGCAAGGATATCGAAGCGCGTGCGCATATGATGATCGCGGCCACGATGGGCGCGGCGGCGTTCCAGAAGGGCCTCGGCGGCGTCCATGCGCTCGCCCATCCGCTCGGCGGCAACTACGACAAGCCGCATGGATTGTTGAACGCGATTTTGCTGCCCTATGTCGTCTTACGCAACCGCCCCGCGCTGACCGAAAAAATGGACCAGCTTTCGCGCATGCTCAATCTCGCCGAGAAGGGCTATAACGCATCGGGTTTCGACGCCGTGATGAAATGGATGCTCGATTTCCGCAAGCAGCTCGGTGTACCCAACACCCTTGCCGAAATCGGCGTGCCCGCCGACCGCATCAAGGAAATCGGCCAACTCGCCACCCAAGACCCGTCCGCAGGCGGGAATCCGATCCAGTTGACGGCGGCGGATTATGCGGAGGTTTTGCGAATGCGTTGAAGGGTGATCTAGCAGAGAAGAAACAGGCGGCTTGAACATCAAGGTAAACAAAACCTTCGCAACGATCTGCGTATGCTTCTTCAAGGTCGCGTACTTTGCGTTCTGTGCTCTGTATATTTCATTTCCAATCATATTGGCGGCGTTAATTCTGCCAGAT
>JADYYV010000243.1 GCA_020853455.1 Alphaproteobacteria bacterium
CGCCGAATTCGACGCGCGTGCCGCCTTCGGGCAGCTGTTCGATTTTCGTCGCCTTGCGCAGCGCGATTTCGACATCCGCCTTGCCGCCTACTTTTTCTTTCGCGATGTTTAGCATGTCGGTGATGTATTCGCTCACCAGCTGGCGGGACGGATTGATAAGGTGGTCGAGCGCGTCCGGGTTGGTCTCGGCCTTTTGCTGGATGTATTGCACGAAGCTGGGGAAGCCGGGCGGGGGTTCGTTGCCGGGGAACATGTCCATGCTCATCGCGCCGGCATTCAGGTTGTGTTTCTTGTAATCCGCGCCTTTGCTGTAGGCGACGCCGCCATGCATTTGTTCTTCGTGGCGTTCCACCATCAGGATTTTGACGGGCTTGGTGATGTTCGGGTCGGCCGCGATCCGCAGCAGGGTATGGGTCAGCATCGTAGTGCCGGCAAAGCCGCCGCCGACGATGACGATGGGTTTTGTATTGTCCTGATCCGCCATAAATCCCTCACAGATGAAATCCGAGTCTCTGCGGATTATGGTATCAACTATGTTTTGACAAATGATGAAGGCCGGTATAGCTGCTAAAATAATCATGAAATTCAGAGGCTTGTTATTCCTCTCCTTTGGGAGAGGAAGGGGCCCGCCGTGCTTGCGGCGGGAAGGTGAGGGCACTTGGTTGCCATCAGGTACCTAAAGCCGATGAAGTACCCTCACCTCTGTCGCTGCGCGACATCTCCTCTCCCAAAGGAGAGGAGAATTAAGGGCGCGGGCCTTTGGGGGCGGAAGCCGGGGGCGTGCCGAATTTGGGGCGGCTGATGCGGTAATTATCGATGAAATTGCCAATCGCGGCAGGCACGGCGGGGGCAGGGGTCTGCACGATCATGTTCTGCAGGGTTTTAGCGCCTTCTTCGCTGCTGTCGATTTTTTTGAACAGCTCCAGCGCCTGCGTCACGCGGCTCTGGAACAGCGCCTCGTTCGCGTTGAAATCGCCCTTGCCTTTGTTCATCAGGTCGAACAACCCTTCGGCATGTAGCACAAAGGTTGTGATGCGGCATTGCGTCAGGAAGTTATCGTATTCCGTCGTATCGACATGATAGGCGCGCAATTGGCGCAGCGTGCTTTCGGCCAGGCGCAATTCGTTGTCGGCGTCGTCGATCAGCCCGCCATAGCCCATCGCCGCGTATTTCTCGCAATATTCTTTCAGGTGGTCCTTCGCCGCTTCGACCTGGTCGACGAAGCGGTCCAGCAGCGCCATCGCGCGCGTGCCGTTCAGGCTGGTCTGGAAATCGTCGCGATGCGCGGCGGCAGTGAAGTTATCCAGCAGGAAATGCGTGTTCGGCAGCTTGCTTTGCGGGCCGTTATTGTCGAATTCATCCTCGGGGCGCTGCATATTTCTGTTCGCCGCATCGACATCCGACTGGTGAAAGGTGCAGCCCAGCGGCAGCACGCGCGGGTTCGGGCGCGCATGGGGGGTGTCCTTGGTGTCATAGACGTAACCCTCGCGCTCGGCAAAGGCGCGGTAATGCAAAAATCCCAGCACGGGTGCGTCGGGGTACAGCGTCTCGAAATTATGCGGTTTGTCCCTGTGGTCTTTTTCCAGCTGGCCCATCAGTTTCAGCGCGTCGCGGAAATTCAGCTTGGCCTTCATCACCTGTGATCCGGTCGTGGATTTGCGTTTCCAGGCGTGGAAGCTGTCCTCCGTCACCGTCACGACCTTGCTGACCGTCCATGTCTTTTTCACGGGGTCGTCCAGATGCGCCTCGTAATGCGTATGGTGGCTGCCGCCGACATGCGTTTTCAGCGCGAAAGTTTCTGTCGTGCAGAAATTGCCGAACAGGGGGTGCAATACCCGGTTATCGGGCAGCTGCGGGTGGTTTTCCAAATTGTCTTTCGGGGGCGCTGTCATGTCTGGCGGCGTCTTGTCCTTTTGGAAATCGTTTTGTTCGTGGACTTCAATTGTTAACAGATGCGTGCAAGCGGGTCAATTTCCTAGATTTTATTATATGTATCAAATACTTGGCTTTATTAATCCTTTCATAGTCCCTTTTGCCGTAAAATAAAATCAGGCGTCATGAGCCCCAGCGGAATCCGCCGGCGAAGCGTTTGTTTTATTGTATCAATTCGACAAACCGGAGGCGCGCGGCCAAGGCGCGGGACAGCATGACCGACAGCATCGACAAGCCCCCCGAAATCCCGACCCCGCCGCCCGAAGAAAAGGTGCAGGTCATCACCGTCAATTTCAAGGAAGGCGCCATCATCGACAAGGTGCAGTTCGACGGCGAGGGCGGCATCCCCAAATTCCTGCGCGACATGGCAAAATTCGCCAAAAACACCAAGGTCAAATCGGTGGTGGTGCTGACCATCAACGAAGAAGAACACGTGGACTGGGTCCACATTGCCGAAAACGAACACCACCTTGCGCTCGCCGCATTATGCCTTGATGATATCAAGGAAGACCTGAAGGCCAAGATCTTCAGGGATGACGAGGAAGAGGAATAGGAATCCAAATGACCGAACTCAAGATCGACCGCGAGACGATGGCGAAGCTGTCGAAATCGCTGGCGTTTATCATCAGCCCGACAGACCCGACGGTTGTCGCCCTGAAAACGGCGGCGGAGACGGGGACGGATAGCGACATCAAGCGCGCCCGCCAGCTGTTCATGAAGCTGAAACCCGGCCACCGTTCCGCCGCGCTGGAAATGCTGAAGGCATGACGCCCGCGCTGGAGCGCCGTTTGCTGCAGGCCTGTATCGCGATTGGCGGCTGCGTGCCTGTGTTTGCGGGTGGTGCAGGCATGGTGTTGGGAATGGGGCAGGGCGATCTCTCACTCGACAGCCATTTCCGGTATCTGTCCGGCCTGCTGTTCGGTATCGGCATCGCCTTCTGGTATGCCATCCCCGCCATCGAAGCGCGCACGCAATATGTGCGGCTGCTCTGCCTGCCTATTGTTATCGGCGGTTTTGCGCGGCTGGGGGCAGCGGTGTTTGTGGGCGTGCCGAAAACGGGTATGCTGCTGGCGATTGTCATGGAGCTGATCGTGACGCCGGGGCTTTGCCTCTGGCAGTCGCGGATCGCCAAATTATATGCGGGGAAGCATGTCTGAAGAATTTATCGTGCGCGTGATCTATAAATCCGAAAACGTCGAGATCCACGAATTCAAAAACAAGCAAAAGGCGCTGGCCGCCCGCGACAAATTCCGCAAGCTGGATACCGTCGCATCTGCCAAGCTGATCGGGGCTGCGGAAATCGGCATGCCTGATTTTGACGCGGATGACGAGGATTAAGCCTTGGATTTGCGCACGGTATCCAGCAGTTCCTGAAGGCTGGCAATCGATACGGGCTTGACCAGATGATGGTCGAAACCGGCTTCCTTCGATTTTTGGCGGTGCTGTTCTTCGCCCCAGCCGGTTTGTGCGGCGATGATTGTGTGTGCCAGCGCCGGGTTCTGGCGCATTTTCTGGCAGGCTTCATATCCCGTCATGCCCGGCAGGCTGATATCCATCAGGACAAGGCTGGGATTATAGCCGGGCGCAACATCCAATGCTTCCTGACCGGAATGGGCCAGCTTGTAATCCTGCCCCAGCATCTCCACCAGCCAGCCCAGCGTCATGGCGGAATCCTTGTCGTCATCGACGATCAGGATATTCATTTTCGGGCCGGTGGGGGCGTTTTCGGCGGTCACGGTGCTAAATCCTTCCCATTACAGGGAAATGCGGTTTTGCGGCTGTTA
>JADYYV010000244.1 GCA_020853455.1 Alphaproteobacteria bacterium
AGTACCGCTATTCTCATCTCGCACCCGCCATCTTATTATTATAGAGTCCTTTTTGTTATTTTGGAGTTAAAGAACCATGCGGGTAAAGCCACAAATCGTCTATCTCTGGGCCGTTGCGCTGATTGCGCTGCTGGGGTACGGAATTGCCACGATGGTATTGTCATATCCCGCTGATAATAAGGAAAATATTTCCACCGTCATCAAGAACGACACCCCGCCGCCCGTCACCTTTTATGACGCGCATGGCGCGAAAAAGACGCTGGAGGATTTCCGCGGCCGGCGGGTGCTGGTCAATTTATGGGCAACATGGTGCACCCCCTGCGTCGCCGAGCTGCCGTCGCTGGCGCGCCTGAAAGACGTGACCGTAGTCGCCATCAGCCTCGACCGCAACGGCACGCCCGAAAAAATCGCGGAATTTTTGAAAAAACATGGCGCGGACGCGCTTTCGGTCTATCTCGACACCGACCGGCAGATACCGGCCGCGTGGGAAAAGCTCTATCAGGGGCTGCCGACCAGCTTCCTGATCGATAAGCGCGGCAATATCGCGGCCACCTTCGCGGGTCCCTTCGACTGGAACCAGCCGGAAGTTTTACAACGCATCAATCAAGCAGAGGAAAAATAACATGGGCATCGTATTGATCACCGGCGGCAGCCGCGGCCTTGGCAAGAACATGGCGCAGCATCTGGCGCAAAAGGGTCATGATGTCATCATCACCTATCACAGCAAAAAGGACGAAGCGGAAAAAGTTGTGGCCGAAATCGCCGCCGCAGGGCGCAAGGGAGCTTCGCTGCAGCTGGACGTATCCGACAGCAAATCATTCGCGGGTTTCGCGGCTGCGGTTGCTAAAACATTGCAGGATACATTCGGCCGCAAGGATTTCGACGCGCTGGTGAACAATGCCGGCACCGGCATCCATGCGGGGTTCATGGAAACCACCGAAGAACAATTCGACCAGATGGTGAATATCCATTTCAAATCGACGTTTTTCCTGTCGCAAAAACTGCTGCCGTTGATTAAGGACGGCGGAAAAATCCTGAACGTATCCTCCGGCCTTGCGCGGTTTTCCATGCCCGGCTATGCGGCCTATGGGTCGATGAAGGGCGGCATTGAAACGCTGACGCGGTATATGGCCAAGGAACTGGGCCCGCGCAAAATCTCCGTCAACGTGCTGGCCCCGGGCGCCATCGAAACCGATTTCGGCGGCGGCACGGTGCGCGACAACAAGGCGGTGAACGACATGATCGCCAGCAGCACGGCGCTGGGCCGCGTCGGCCTGCCGGATGATATCGGCGCGCTGGTATCGGCCTTGTTGTCGGATGACTGCCGCTGGGTGAACGGCCAGCGCATCGAGGCGGCGGGCGGCATTTTCCTTTAAAATTCGAGATTCAGAGCAATAAGAAATTTCACGAATACCCCTTCTCCCCCGCGCTTGCGGCGGGAGAAGGCCGGGATGAGGGGGCGGAGACGCAAAAGCCATAGCCATTCGCGCCGGACTACCCCCTCACCCCTTGCCCTCTCCCGCCGCAAGCGCGGGGGAGAGGGAGAATTTCCAACCACCTTTTGAAAGATATTGACGCATAAAAGAAGCATCCCGTGCTGCCGGTACACGCGGCGGCACGGGATGCCTTTGCGAATTCCCGCACTATAGCGGGAACGACAAAGCTGTCAGGGCTGGAAACCCTGCCTGGTCAAAACCGCTTTCGCGTGATGACCGGTGATGTTGATATCCGATAGCTGCGCGTCGATCCCTTCGCGCGCTTTCAATTCGGCCTCGCGCTTGCGGATTTTATTGCCAAGATCGGCGACATCCAGACCGGCGGCGCGCGCTTCGGGGAACAATATCTGCTGTTCCATCTTCACATGCGCGGCGACCGTTTCGCCCAGCACGATAAAGGTCGCATCGAACAGTTCGTCGCCCGGCTCCAGCTGGCTCAACCGGCCGATCAGCGCCTTGACGGTTTCGTTGGCGTGCAGCTCGCGCGCGACCAGTTCTTCGTCGCCTGTCGCGCCCTTGATCGCGGGGTAAAGCACGTCTTCGCGCACCTGCAGATGCGTCATCACATCGGCGCAGGTTTCGCGCACCAGTTCCGCCTTGCGGCAGATATTGCCGTCGTCCTTTTCCACCACTTTGACGAATTCGCGGAAATTGGTCATGGCCGATCCGAAATCCTTCGCGAGGTGCGACAGGGCGGTGGCTTCTTTTTTATGCGGTGCAGATTTTTTCATCGCACTTCTCCTGAGTTTAATGCGTGTTACCGGAAGCCGGGCGGCGGGACCAGAATGTCGGGCAGCAATCCTGCCGCATCGGCGGCGGATGCCTCGTCGACCGGCTGGATATTGTGGTTCATTTCATCCAGCGTTTCGCAGATGCGCCGGCCGATCACCAGCACTTCCCGGCGCAGCGATATTTTGCGGCCAAGGGCGAACATGTCGAGCTTCGCGCTGCGCACCAGCGGGAAGATTTCCTTTTCTTCCTTCTTCATGTGCAGCGTCGCAATTTCGGACAGCACGATGAATTTCGCATCGAAAACCGGGTCATCCGGCGAGAGCTTGCGCAGCGCGTCCATCAGCGCGCCTGCGGTGTCGTGCTCGATCTTGGCTTCGTCTATCAACGGGTCTTCGCCGAGCGCCTTGCGCAGCGCGGGATAGAAAATTTCCTCCTCCAGCTGCGTGTGGATGTCCAGCAGGTCGCAGGCTTCGCGCACAATGGTTTCTTTCGCGGCGATGTCTTCGTCGTTGCGGCCGATATGACGCTGGAATGCGGCGAACAGTTTGCGCAGATGGTCGTGGTCGGCCTGCAAAATCACCAGCGCGTCTTCGCGCAGGGGCAGGTCAAAGGGCTTGGCGTTTTTGTGGACTTTCATAAGCGTCCTCCCGTGTACGTTGGACATGTTGCTGAACAGCCAACGATCACGGGGCGGCAGGGTTCCGGGCGATATTTAACTAATTGAATTTATTGGCGTTTAATGCGAACGCGGGATGATGTGGCGGGGGTAACGAAGTATATATAGTCGCCCTCCGCCGATTCCACATACAGCGCCGCGCCATTGGCATCGCCCGACATCCGTTCGATGCGCGACAGGGCGGGCAGGGTCAGTTCGGTCAAAACGGGTTCAGTCAGGGGGGCAGGGGCTTCGGCTGCGGCTTTGGGCTTTTCCGCCGCCAGTTCGCCGGTTTTCGTGGCCAGGCCATAGGCCAGCAGGCCGATGCAGATGACGATCATTACGCTCATGACGCCGACCAGTATCTTCATTCCCTGCATGACTATTCTCCCGAAGTTCGGATATATTGTTAGCATGGAAAAGCTGACAATCAAAGCAGAGGAAGAAGACAGGGGCGCAAGGCTTGATAAGGTGCTGGCGCGCCATGCGCCCGATTTCTCGCGCTCCCGCTTGCAGCAGCTGATCGAGGGCGGCAACGTCTCGCATCTCGGCAAGCCTTTCCCCGACAGTTCGCACAAGGTAAAACCCGGCGAGGAGTTCACGATCGTCGTGCCGCCCGCAATCGAGGCCACGCCGACCCCGCAGAAAATCGACCTCGACATTATTTTCGAGGACAAGGATTTGCTCGTCATCAACAAGGCGCCCGATATGGTCGTGCATCCGGGTGCCGGCAACTGGGACGGCACATTGGTCAATGCGCTGCTGGCCTATTGCGGCGACCAGCTGTCGGGCATTGGCGGCGTGAAGCGCCCCGGCATCGTCCACCGCCTTGATAAAGAAACCTCCGGCCTGCTGGTGGTGGCGAAGAACGATACCGCGCATAAGGGCCTGTCGGCGCAGCTGGAATCGCGCAAACTGAAACGCGTCTATAATGCGCTGTGCTGGGGCAATGTCACGCCCACTTCGGGCCGCGTCGAAACGCAGATCGGCCGCAGCCGCACCAACCGCCAGAAAATGGCGGTGCTGGAGGAGGGCGGCAAGGACGCGATCACCGATTACCAACTGCTGGAAACCTACGGCATGGTCGCAAGCCTGGTCGAATGCCGCCTGCAGACGGGGCGCACGCACCAGATCCGCGTCCATATGGCGCATTTGCAGCACTGGATCGTGGGCGATCCGGTGTATGGCAAGCCCAGCATCCCGAAATTCATCCGCGCGCACAAAGTTCCGGAAAAAGCCGCCAAGGGCTTGATGGAATTTCCAAGGCAGGCGCTCCATGCCGCGCAGCTGGAATTTAACCATCCGGTAACCAATAATAAAGTATCATTCAAGGCGGAACTGCCGG
>JADYYV010000245.1 GCA_020853455.1 Alphaproteobacteria bacterium
GCACAACATCTCCGCCGGCGCGAACGACGTGCTGGACGCTGTTGCGCAGGAACTCAAGAACCGCAAGGACGTGCACGGCCTGACCATCATCGGTCACACCGACAGCTCGGGTACGACCAAATACAACGACCGCCTGTCGTCGCAGCGTGCGAACGCCGTGCGCGACGGCCTGATCTCCCGCGGTATCGCGGCTGACATGGTCCGCGTCGAATCCCGCGGCGAAAGCGACCTGCTCGTGAAAACGGCAGACAACGTCCGCGAACCGGCAAACCGCCGCGCGCAGATTACCCTCGAGTAATCTTCGTTAAAGCGAACCGAATAAAGGAAACCGGCCGGGCAACTGGCCGGTTTCTTTTTGTGCCGTAAGCCCTCCCCCCTCTCCCGCCTGCTTATCCCCTCTCCCGTACTCACGGGAGAGGGTTAGGGTGAGGGAGGGACTTTTATTGCATCGTTGCAGGGATGGCGGCGCTGGTGACGCACCCTCACCCCGACCCTCTCCCGCAATCGCGGGAGAGGGGACAAGAACCCCCTTTCCTTTTGCTTTTTCCGCGAACAGGCGTAATATCCGCCCATGTATACAATCACCACCAGCGATGTGACGGTATCGGTCGTACCCGCCTATCTCGACCACGAATCCCAGCCGGAGAGTAATATCTGGGTCTGGTCATACACCGTGCGCATTCAAAATAACGGCACCGAGACCGTGCAGCTGCGCACCCGCCACTGGAAGATCACCGACGCCTACGGCCGCACGCAGGAAGTGCACGGCCCGGGCGTGGTGGGCGAAGAACCCGTGTTGAAGCCGGGGCAGAGTTTTGAATACACCAGCGGCACGCCGCTCTCCACCCCGTCCGGCATCATGCAGGGCAGCTATGCGATGGAGGGGCCGGGCGGCCGCATGTTCGACGTCGCCATCCCCGCCTTCTCGCTCGACAGCCCCGCCAGCCGGAGGCAGGTAAACTGACACCATGAAGTTCCGCCCGGTCTTTTACGTCAACGGCATCCTGCTCCTCGTCCTCGCGGCGGCGATGATGGCGCCGATTATCGTCGATCTCGCCGACAACAGCGCCGACTGGCAGGTTTTCGCAAGCGCGCAGGCCGTGACGGCCTTCATCGGCCTTGCGCTGGTGCTGATGAACCGGCAGCAGGGTTTCAAGATTTCGCTGCGGGAGACATTCCTGCTCACCACCTTCGGCTGGGTGTTCATGGCCAGCTTCGGCGCGCTGCCCTTCGTGTTTTCGCAGGCCGAAATGAATTTCACCGGCGGATTTTTCGAGGCGATGTCTGCGATCACCACCACGGGTTCCACCGCAATCACCGGTCTCGACGCGCTGCCGCGCGGGATCATTTTATGGCGCTTTATGCTGCTGTGGATCGGCGGTATCGGGTTCCTGATCATCGCGCTTGCCGTCTTTCCGCTTCTGCAGATCTCGGGGATGCAGATCTTCAAGACGCAAAGCTTTCAGATCGAAAAGGTCATGCCATCGGCCTCGCAGATGGCGGCATTCCTTGTCCTGATTTATACCGCGCTGACGACCCTGTGCGGCATTTTCCTGTATGCGGCGGGCATGACGCCGTTCGACGCGCTCTGCCACGCTATGGCCGCGATTTCGACGGGCGGCATTTCGACCCACGACTCGGCGGTCGCGTGGTTCAACAGCCCGATCATCGAGCTGATCCTTATTACCTTCATGATTTTGGGCGGCATCCCCTTCGTGCTGTACCTGCGCTTCCTGCGCGGCGACCGCGGCGCGATCTGGCAGGACAGCCAGGTGCGCACCTTTTTCGCCATCATCGCGCTGATGACCGTCACCTGCACATGGTGGCTGATGCACACCGACAAGATGCACGGCATCGAGGCGTTCCGCAACGCGCTGTTCCTGACCGTGTCCTATATCACCACCACGGGTTTCGTGAACGGCGACCATAGCGACTCGGGGCATTTCGCGGTCGGTATCGCCTTTATCTCCATCTTCATGGGCAGCTGCTCCGGCTCGACCGCGGGCGGCATCAAGATCTTCCGGTTGCAGATTTTGTTCCTGATGCTGAAACAGCAATTGTCGAAACTGATCACGCCGCATGGCGTATTCCAGGTGCGCTATAACGGCAAGCTGGTCGAGCCGTCGGTGCAGTCCGCCGTCGCGGGATTCTTCTTTATCTTCATCATGTCGTGGCTGGTGATCGGCGTTTCGCTGCAGCTGACCGGCCTTGATTTTGAAACCGCTTTCTCCGGCGCGATTTCCGCCATTTCCAACACCGGCGTCGGCACCGGCGACCTCATCGGCCCCTCCGGCAACTTCGCCAACCTGCCGTCATCATCGATCTGGGTGATGTCCTTCGCCATGCTTTTCGGCCGTATCGAATTCCTGACCCTACTGGTCGTTCTGATGCCAAGGTTCTGGAAGGGTTAAGTAAAGTACAGAGGCTTGAAACTACATTTAAGAAACGCACCAGCTAAGATCATGTTAGCCACTACAACCCAGTATAAATAGATTTTATTTTTAAAGATTGGCATCCTGTAACCTTTTATAAAAAAATGCACTATTAAAAATAAAGCGTTAATAGACGCAAACATACCTGCCGAGATCATCAAAAGATAATATTCCCTATTTAAAACAGCAGTATCGAATTGACCCACTTTTTCTAAAAACCGGTATATAGAGGGCGTATTCAAAAGCACAAAAACAGGTATAAAAAATTGCGCTAGAACTGCTGTGTAGAATTTCGGATTAGGCAGAGATTTTTTCAGCAGATTCAAAATATCGGAAGTTTTCTTTTTCTCCAAAATCAACCCCTCCAATTAATTCCACCCAAACGTCCGCTTCACGCTGCTCTCGATCCCTTTGCGCAGGTCCTGCATGATGTTTTCATCGAGGGTGAAGAACGCCATGTCGCGCTCGGCGGGTGATGAATCTTCCAGCAGGGTTTGCGTGCGTTCCGACAACACGAAGGCGTCGGCGACGATGCGGTCGGGGGTGTCGTCGGATACCAGCTGGAATTTCAGGGATACGCGCGCCGCGTATTCTTCGGACTGTTCATTGGTAAAGAAGCCGGTCAAGCCGTCTTGCAACGGCAGGTCTTTTTTCACGACCGACGCGTCCTCGATAATCACGCGCAGGGTGTGGTTCGACCCGTTGGCGACAAGCTGCCTTTCCAGTACGCGGCGGGCGACTTCGCGCGGGGGCTGCTTGAACAAATGATCGACGTTCGGCGCTTTCATGGGCGGCTGGTAGCCATCGACGATCTCGATGCGCGCGACGTTCATGTTGATCTGCGGCAGCGTATCGAACATCAAAACCGGCGTCTGCGATTCCGGCGGCGCGCCCTGGCAGGACGACAGCATCAGGACGGCGGCGAACATCGCCAGAAATTTCATCTTCATTCTTTTTCTCCATAAACAGCGTCAAGCTGGTTGGCCTTATAGACGTATTCTTCCGAGCAGAA
Source organism: Alphaproteobacteria bacterium (assembly GCA_020853455.1). Lineage (GTDB taxonomy): Bacteria > Pseudomonadota > Alphaproteobacteria > Micavibrionales > UBA2020 > JAPWJZ01. Next base: position 3,445 of record JADYYV010000245.1, read on the forward strand.
TTCGCATTTGATCGACACCCTGCCGTTTTTCTCGCATTCTTCCTCCAGCTCGGCGCGGGGGATGGTGCGCAGGATATTTTCCACCTTTTCGGCGGAGCAGCGGCATTTAAATCGCACATGCGTAGGCGAATAAATCCGTACGCCGTCTTCGTGGAACAGGCGGTACAGAACGTCCGATGTCGCCAGCACAGGCGACAGCATTTCGCCATCCGAACAGGTCGAGAGCAGCATGGCCGCGCGCGTCCAGTCTTCGATGGAATTTTCTGTGCCCTTCCCCGCTTCGTCGTCGGGCAATTGCTGGATCATGATGCCGCCCGCGCGCCAGTTGGTATCCTGCGGATGCACGGCGATCTTGAACGATGTCTTGATCTGTTCGGACTGCGTGAAGTAATGCTGCACGGCCTCCATGATCGAGGTGCCCTTCAGCTCCACGATGCCCTGATAACGGTCGTTCACGCTGCCGCCCTGATCGACGGTGAAGGCCATAAAGCCTTTCTTGCCCAGCAGGTGGTAATGGTGATGCACGGGGTCTTTCTTGCGCTTGGCGGCTTTCTTGACCGCCGCTTCGTCAAAACCCGCATAGGCGCGCACTTCGCCCTTGCTGGTCACATCGGCAACCAGCAGGCGGATGGGGCCGGAGCCCTTGATCTGCAGGGTAAAAATGCCTTCATATTTCATCATGCCCGACAGCAGCAGGCAGACGGTCACCACCTCCGACAGCAAACCGGATACGGCGGGCGGGTAATCATGTTGTTCCATGATCTGCTTCAGCACGTCGCCCATGCGCACCATGCGGCCGCGCACGTTCGATTTTTCGAGGCGGAAAGGCTGGACGACGTTATCATCCACCAACCCCGATTGTACCGAGCCGTCTTTTTTGATACGAATAGCCATAGCACCCTTCCGGTTTAACGCCTTCACAATATAGCATAAAGTAAGCCGTGACCGCCAAAAAGCAAAAACAGCCCCGCAAGATCACCGCCCAGTATTTGGAAAATGCCGCTCTGTATTACCTGCAGCGGTATGCCACCAGCGCCGAGAATTTCCGGCGCGTCATGCGGCGGAAAATCATGCGTTCCTGCCATTTCCACAAGGACGACCCGGAGAAGTTTTACCCGCTGGTCGATGCGCTGGTGACCCGTTACGTCGCGGCAGGGCTGCTGAACGACAAGGGCTTTGCGGAGGCGCGCGTGACCTCGCTCCGCCGTCAGGGCCGGTCGAAAAACGCGATCATGGCAAAACTTGCCGCCAAGGGCCTGCCAAAATCGGCGGTCGAGGATGCACTGGAACACCATGACGACGAAGAAACCGAATTGCAGGCCGCGCTGAAACTGGTGAAGCGCAGAAAACTGGGCAAGGCGACCGACCCGAAGGACAAGCAGAAAGAAATGGCCGTGCTGGGCCGCGCAGGCTTCAGTTTTGAAATCGCGCGCGCGGCGCTGGAGTATTCGGGGGATGAGGAGGATTAAGTTCCCGTCATGCCCGCCTTGCGCGGGCATCCAGAAGCGCGTCCGCGCGTCTCGTGACCCCAGAGTCATGTGACGGCAGGACTGCCTTCTGGACCCCCGCGCAAGGCGGGGGTGACATTGAGGCGGTTTACTGCGCCGCTTTCCGTTTCGCCCACCATTCCTTCGCGCTGCCCGCGGCTGCATCAACGCCGGGGTGGTCGCGGGCGTAGTCTTTGTAGGCGCGCTGGATGTCATGCGCCTCGTCCATGTGTTTATATTTAAAATCATTCATCTTCTGGTGATTGTGATAGGCATCGCTGCTTTGCGCGTCCTGCAACTGCTCCAGCGCCTCTTTCGCCTTGCCGGCATATTTGGTGGCATCCGCGCCGTCGCCGCGTTTCCATTCCTCGAATTCGCGCGACGCATCGTCCGCCATTTCGCTTGCGGCTTCGCTGACTTTTTTGCCGTGGGCTTCGCCCGTCTCGCCTGCTTTCTGGCGCTGGCGTTCAAGGCCGATGCGCAGGCGTTCGTTGATCTGCTGTTTTTGTTCGGGCGACAGCGCTTCGTATTGTTCGCGGGCGGCGGCATCCAGCGCGCCTTTTTCCTGCGCCCATTTCTGCCGCCAGTTCTGCGCGGCTTGCGTGTCGGCATATTCCCCTTGCGCGCGCGCGGGTGCGGGGGATGCGGCGACGAGGGCGAGGACGGCAAACAGGGCGTATTTATTCATGCGGCAGCTCCATTGTTCGATCATAGCGAAAAGCCCTTAAAATTCCCCTTCCGCCCGGCAAACCGCGCATGAAAAAAGCCCGCTTGCGCGGGCTTTTTTCTTATCTTTTCAACGCGCTTACTGTGCAGGCGCGAAGGGATCGGCAGGTGCCGCCAGGGGATCGGGACCGGGCGACGGCTGCAGTTCAGCCGGAGCCGGAGCCGGTTCCACGGGCGCTGCCATCGGCTCGGGCGCAGGTGCGGGAGCCGGTTCAACCGGAGCAACCGGTGTCGGTTCGGGCATGACGGGCGGTGCTTCAGCCACGGGCGCAACATAGGGAGCGGGTTCGGAAACGGGTTCCGGCTTCACTTCAGGTGCAGCGACGGCTTCAACGGGTGCTGCCTGTTCAACGGCTGCTTTTTTGGCTTTCTTTTTCTTGGCGCGGTGTTTGCGCTTGTATTCCTCGGTGCCGGGGCCGTTCATGACGAGACCCTTGGGCAGGCCGTTTTCGCCGGTGGTGACGAGGCTGGGGCGGTTGCCGCCGGCGGGCGTCACATCGGGCGACAGCGCGGGCGATGCGGCTTGCGGCGCCATATCGGCGCTGACGCCGGTGTCGGTGTTGCTATAAACTTTTTGCGTAACAGCAGCCGGGGCCGCTTCGAATTCGGGTGCGGGCGCCATGCCTGCGTCGTTGTTCATCGCGCCGGGACCTGCGGGCGAAAAGCCCTGCTCCACGGCTGCTTTTTCAACGGCGGTCATCGTGCGTTTCACGGCGGTTTCATTCGCGGTCTGCGCATAGGCGGGCGCGGCGATCACAAGCGCCAGCGCGGTGAGAAGGACGTATTTTTTCATCAGGGTAATCTCCGGAAAAGCTTTGCAAAATCGCCGTATGCCTGCCCGAGGCATGTGCGCTGGAGGCTACTATGCTATGGGCGGGGGGTAAAATCCAGTAAAACACGAAACTACTGATAAATATGGTTAAAAAAGACACAGGGAAAATAATTATTTGACCATTTCCCGAATCGATATACAGTAATCCCCAACATGATTATCGAAACCATCCAGTATCCGGCCCACGCCTCTTCTTCCGCGATTTGCGGTGCGCAGGCCCGCGACCGACGTATCAGCCGCTGACAGCGGCTGGAGCCTTCCTCGTGGCTTAAACGGGCAAACCTCCAAACAACCTGAATATCACGACACCCTGCGGGGCGCCGTTCGACCACATTCATTTTGGAGTAGCCTGAAGATGACCACCAACGACAACAACAACAAAATCCTGAAAACCGGCAGCCTGAAGAAAACGGGCGCTTCTTACGAAATCATCACCCTCGCCCCGTCCGACATTCCCCAGATCCTGAAACTGCAGGACGAGGTGTTCGACAGCCTGAGCGGCGACGAGCAGAATTTCCTGCTGCGGAAAGACAAGTCGTGGTTCGAAAGCCATTTCGCCCACGGCAATATCGTGCTGGGCATCGTATCGGAAGGCAAGCTGGTCGCGCAGAGCGTGATCCTGCACCCGACAGCCCAGCACCCCAAATCCGGCATGACCGACATGGCGCTGGATGCCAAGCCCGAGGAAGTGACCGTGCTGCAGGGCGTGATCGTGCATCCCGATTACCGGGGCAACAAACTGATGACCTTCATGGTCGATGAATGGCTGGCGGTCGCCAATGCGCAGGGCCGGAAACACGCGCTGGCCGAAGTCACGACCGAAAACTTCTTCAGCTGGTCGGTGTTCATGAAGGAAGGCCTCGGCATCCACAGCCTTGGCTGCGACAAATCCGACGGCACAGACCTTTACAACATGTATGCCGAAGTCGCGCCGCTGATGGAAAAGCGGCTGTCGGGCGCGTTCAACAGCGCGGCGGCGGTCGTGAAAGTCCCCCTGCTCGACCTCGACAGCCAAAAAACGCTGACCGAAGCCGGTTTCCTGGGCGTGGCTTTCGAGGCCGCGAACCAGAACATCGTGTTCGAAGCCCCGAAAAAAGCCGCAAAAGCGCCCAAAGCCCCGAAAATCTGAGCCACTGCCGCACCCGATTGCCAGCAGCGGCGGCGATATGGTACAAAAACCTTACGCGCCTTCCGGCGTCACTTGAGGTTTTGCCATGCTCGAGACTCTCGTTTTCGACACACAAAAGCCCGGCCCCACGCTGCTGGTTTTCGGCGCCATTCACGGCAACGAAAAATGCGGTACCCATGCGATTGCGCGCGCGGCGGTTGAACTGCGCTGCGGCATCTTCGGCCTCAAGCGCGGCCGGCTGGTGATGGTGCCCATCTGCAACCCCGAGGCGTACAAGCGCGACATACGCTATGTCGACGTCAACCTGAACCGCGTCATCAAGCCGCACCCGAAAATCCTGCGATATGAACACGGCCTGGCGAACGACGTCGTCGCGCTGATCGACCAGTGCGACGTGCTGCTGGACCTTCATTCCTACTCATCCGGCCGCCGTCCGTTCCTGTTCCTCGACAACGACACGCAGGAACAAAAGGATTTCGCCGCCGCGCTCAACATCCCCTACTGGGTCACCGGCTGGAACGAGATGTACGAGAACGAAAAAGACCTGCTGCAGGGCGACACCACCACCTATGCCTTTTCAAAGGGCAAGATGGCGCTGCTGGTCGAATGCGGCCTGCACGAAGACCCGCAATCCGCCGTGGTCGGATACAAATCGTTGCGCGCGGCGCTCGCCTATCACGGCATGGCCGAGCCGTTTGAAAAAGCCTATAGCGAGCCGCCCACCATCACGCGCATGAAGGCGATGCTGGTCAAAAACCGCGAAGGCAAGTTCCTGAAGGACTGGCAGCACCTCGACCCCGTGACCAAGGGCATGCCTATTTTGCGCTTCGAAGACGGCATGATTTACCAGTCGCCCGTCGACGGCGTGATCCTGCTGCCCGGCAAAAAGGCGCGGATCGGCGAAGAATGGGTTTATTTCGGCGTCGAAGGCCGGTAACCGCCCGCGCTCCTTCGTCGCCCAAAAA
>JADYYV010000246.1 GCA_020853455.1 Alphaproteobacteria bacterium
ACCCGGCAGGCATGACGCAGCTTTCCACTCCGTCCATCAGCGGCGGGGTCAGCGTGCTGGTGCCGAAAACCGAAATCCGCAACACAGGATCGACTGCCGGCCCCACAGCGGGTGCCGCCGCGGCCTATGCCGGATCACAGGGAGGCAACCCGTTCGATCCCACGCCCGTGCCCAGTTTCTACGGCGTTTATCCGCTGGAGGGCGGCAAGGTCTGGCTGGGTCTCGGTGTCAGCTCCCCCTTCGGGCTTGCGAATGACTACGGCGACACCTGGTTCGGCCGTTATGATTCAACGAAAAGCGAATTGCTGAGCGTCAACGTCGCGCCCGTGATCGCGTATAAATTCAACGACCGGCTGTCGATCGGCGGCGGGCCGAACGTGCAATACGTCAAGGCGCGTCTTGAAAACGCGCTGCCCTGCCCGGCGGCGATCTGCGGCGGCGCGGCCTTTACGCCCGCAACCGACGGCCTTTCGGTGCTGAAGGGCGACAGCATGGGGTTCGGCTTTAACATCGGCGCGATGTATGCGCTGAACGACCGCACGCAGTTCGGTGTGCATTACCGCTCGAAAATGGACCAGACGGTCGACGGCGAGGTCGATGTGTCGGGCCTGCTCGGGCCTTTGGCCGCGAACAACGGCGTGCGTTTTGCCGAGGCCGAGCTGAAACAGCCCGACACCGCCAGCATCGGCTTTGCGCATAAATACGACGACCGCCTGACCATCCTCGGCTCCGCCAGCTGGTTCGGCTGGAGCAATTTCGACGAGATCCGCGTGGAATTCGACGCCGGCGGCCCCGACAGCGTGACGCCGGAAGCTTTCGACGACAGTTTCTCCGTCGCGCTCGGCGCGAAATGGCAGCAGAACGAAAACTGGACGTTCCGCGGCGGGGTGCAATACGACCAGACGCCCACCACGCTGCCCGACCGCAGCACCCGTACGCCGGACGGAGACCGCTACTGGCTGTCGCTGGGCGCCACCTATAACGTGAACGACAGGCTGTCGCTCGATCTTGCGGCGTCGCACCTGTTCATCACCGACGGCGATATCGCGCTGACGAAACGCTTTTACGCAGGCTCGGCGGTCGATACCACCGTCAACGTGAACGGCCGCGCCGAAAGCAGCGTCGAAATCTTCTCGCTGCAGGCGAACTGGAAATTCTGATGCAGCTGTCGCCAACCATGCGCATCGTCAATGGCTGGCGCAACGTCAAGGGACGCTGGGACCTGCTGCTGTTCCTGGCCAAATGGGATCCGGATTACCGCAAGGATGTCATCATCACCTTCCTTGCCTATTTCCTGCTCATTTATTCCGCGCTGACATGGAACACCTATTACGACTGGATCGCGATGGCGGTCGAGGCCGGCATCATCATCGTGCAGCTGGGCGGCGAAATGTCGATCCTGCCCGCCGATTACCGCCCGTCGCACGGCGGGGTGCGCTATACGGTGCAGCCCAGCACGCATATCGCCTATGAAGAACTGAGCTTCCTGATGTCGGGCGTGCATCCGGCGGAGCAGGAGGAGGCGCTCGGTTTCAAAAACCCCATCGTGCGGCTGGCCATGTGCCGCGAAAGCCCGCTGTGCAGCGACCGCGTCGATGACGTGCTGATGACGCGCGAAAAACTGCCTTTTACCGTCGACCCCGGCGAGGCGAACCATATCCGCTCCCGCCACCAATTGAGGTATATCGCCATCCGCGTCGCGAACAAGAAACAGCACACGACGAACGGCGCGAAACTGGCGATGTACGACATGGCGGATGCGTTTATGTCCGACCGCCCGGTTGTGATGCGCAAATCCTATTACTTCGACGCGCTCTTGACGGCGGAAGCGTTCCGCAGCCGCATCTTCCGCAACAACATCAAGGGCGAAAAAGAGGTCTATACCGACATGACCACCTATTTCCCCGTCAAGGAAGAAGTGATCGACGGGCATGACGCGGTGCGGTTTTTGCCCGACCTCTATAAAAACGTATCCGGGCATATCGGCATCACGACGCTGCTGGTGACCGAAAACAACCGCGTGGTGATGCTGCATCAGGGCACGACCAAGGCGATCGGCGCGCATACGGTCACGCTGGGCGGCTCCGGCTCGATGAATTTCGGCGATATGGAGATCGTGAACCGCCCCGATGATTTGCGCGCCGGCATCGCTTACGGCATGGCGCGCGAGATGTGCGAAGAAACCGGCATGATGAAATGGTTTCCCGAGGTGCGGCAGAATACGATGGTGACGGGCTTTTTCCGCTGGATCGACCGCTGCGGCAAGCCGGAATTCGTGGGCCTGACGCGCGCGGGGAACGTGCCGTTTTCAAAACAGCAGGCCATCGACAGCGACGAAGTGGTGAAATACGACGAAGTACCCGTGACGCTGAATACGCTCGACGATTTTCACAAGGTGCTGGCCTGGCTGCGCGAGCACAAGGTGAACGTCTCGCTGTCGTCGCTGATGGCGCTGCACCGCATGACGGTGATCGCGGGTTACGCGGGCGGCGGGGCCAGCGACGCGCAACGCCTTATACATCAACGGGTTTCCGAGTTCCTGTTCGGATCCTTGGCTTACCTTGACAAGAATGTGGCCAAACCCTATTCTCTGGAAAACAAAAAGGCCTGATTTTATTACGGGCACTGGAGGGGTTTATGGCGCAGGACAAGGGTGTCCTTCTTATTTTCGACCTGGTTTCCACGCTTACCGATGCGGGCCCGCGCTATGTGCAGGCCTTCCTCGATGTGACCGAAAAGGCGGGCTTCGGCCGCCCCGATCCGGCCGCCGTCATGGACATGCTGGGCAACAAGAACCTGAGCGAAATCACCGATACGTTCGCAGGCGGCATGGAGCCTGAGGCCAAGAAGGAATTCATGGCCGAATGCAACAATGCCTGCGACATCCTGCTGCGCAAACCCACATGGAAAGAAAACCTGTTCCCCCATGTGCGCGAGGCGATTGAAACCATGAATCTGCGCGGCATTACGCTTGGCATCTATACAGGCACGCGCGAAGACGCGATGGCGGCGCAGCTGAAATATCACGGTATCGAACGGCTGTTCAACGCGGCCTATTTGCGCGGCAAAAACAACGAACGCGACGCGGGCAAGAAGAACACCGAGCTGAAGGCCGAGCAGCTGCTCTCCATCGTCGGGGCGTTCCGCCGCGCGCAGGGCAATCCATCCGCGCCCGTCATCGTCATCGGCGATTCCGAGGCGGATGCGAAAGCGGCGGAAAAAGACGGGCTGTACTTTGTCGGCTTCGCGACCGACGCGCGTAAAAAAGACGCGCTGGAAAAAGCGGGCGTGAAGGACATCGTGACCGATTTCGGCGATGTGCCCGACCTTGTGGACAGGCTGATCCGCCCGCCCGCCAACGACAGCCAGCCGCGCCCCGGCATTGGAAGAAAATTTCAACCTTAACCCCTTGAGCGAACAGGGCATAATCGGCGTTGACAGGACCACCCTGCAACGATAATATTTTACATATCTTAAAAATCGAGACCGTGGAGGCTACAGCATGGCGAAAGCCCTGAGTTTACCCAATGGTGTGCGCGTCGTGACCGAACAGCGCCCCGGCACCGGCACCGTTGCCATGCAGATTTACCTGCGGTCGGGCGGCGTCGATGAAGCGCCCGATGAAAGCGGCCTCACCAACCTGATGCAGGAAGCGGCGCAGACCGGCACCACCACCCGCACGCGCAACCAGATCGCCGACGACGCCGAAACCAAGGGCAGCCCCATACAGAGCTTCACGAACATGGAAGTCACCATGTTCAAGACCAAGGCGCTGGCGCGCAACGCGGGCGATGCCTTCGGCGTGCTGGCGGATGTGATATTGAACCCGACCTTCGATGCCGTGGAACTGGAACAGGTCAAGGAACAGATTATCCAGAGCCTACTGCAGCAGAAAAAATCCCCCGCCGCCGCCGCCGCCAATAAATTTTTGGAAACCGCCTTTGCGGGGCAGAGCCTCGGCCAAAGCTCCGAAGGCACGCCGGAGCTGGTGGAATCCTACACGCCCGCGCAGCTGAAGAAAAAACACGCCGAATTGCTGTCGCGCCCCGGCGACATTATTGTGTCCTTCACGGGCGATATCGATCCCGCTGTTGCGGAAAAACTGGTCGCCGATACCTTTGGCAAATTGCAGGGCGGCGCGAAACCTGCTGCGGCCAAGGCGGATTTCACCGCCGGCGATTACCGCGAAGACAACGACAGCAACCAGGTGAACGTCAATATCGGTTTCCGCGCGCCCGACGGCCGCGATTCCGACCGCTACGCCATGATGCTGTTCCGCTCCGTGCTGGCGGGCGGCATGTCGTCGCCGCTGTTTCAGGAATTGCGCGTCAAGCGCGGCCTTGTCTATACCCCCGCCGCGAATTACGGCCAGTTCGACAACGCCGGATTTTTCTCCATCGATAACGGCACCGGCCCCGGCAAGGCGGGCGAGCTGGTGACGGCCGTGATCGAATTGCTGGGCGCGGCCGCCCGCGACGGTTTTGCGCAGCAGGACATCGATCAGGCGCGCGAGCGTTTTATCCGCGCCGTGCGCAACAGCACCGAAACGCCCGACGCCGCCGCAGGATACAACGCGAACCAGATCATGAAATTCGGCGCGGTGCTGGGCCCCGACGATCTGGAGAAAAACCTGAAGGCCGTGACGGCGGACGATCTGCGCCGCATCGCGGGCAATATGCTGAAGGACGGCGAATTCGCGCTTGCCGCCGTCGGCCCGCTCGCGACGCTGCCGACCAATGCGGAACTGAAAAAACTGATGCAGGAGCAGGTGGCGGGCGTCGATATCCCCCAAAAAGCGCCTGCCGCGCCTTCCGTTGCCGCGACATTCAATGCGCAGGCCAAAGCGCCCGACAGCTTCGGCGCGCCGCAGGTGACCGTGCTGCCCAACGGGCTGAAAGTGATTACCGTGGAACGCCCCGGCCCCTTGTCTATCGGCGGCTGGGTGGGCGCGGGATCCGACCATGAAACGCCGGAACTGGCGGGTGCGACGCACCTGAACGAACACATGATGTTCCGCGGCACGCCGTCTTATCCGTCCGGCACGATTGATAAAATCGTGGAAGGCGAAATGGGCGGCGGGTTGAACGCCTATACGTCGAACGACAAAACCGTTTATTACTTCTATTCGCTGCTGCCCGCGCATCTGCAAAAATCGGTCGATATCATCGGCGAGATGATTTTCCAGGCGGATATCAAGCAGACCGAACTGACCGGCACGCCGACGACGCGCCCCGACGGCACGACCGATCCCGGCAAAGGCGAGATCGAGGCCGTGATCGAGGAGTTGAAAATGGGCCGCGACAAGCCCGGCCGCATCGCCTACCAGCAAATGATGGCGCAGGCCTATGCCGGATCGACGCATGGCGAAACCGTGATCGGCACCGAACCGGTTTTGCGCGCGATGACGGCCGATATGCTGCGCGATTACCGCGACGAATTCTATTCCCCCAACAACGTCATTTTCGGCGCGGCGGGGCCCGTGAAGCATGATGATTTCGTCAAGCTGATCGAACAGAAATTCGGCCATCTGCAGCCCACCAATTTCCCGCCCCTCGATGTGCCCGCCTACAAAGGCGGCACGGCGGCGCAGGAACACAAGGCCGCGCAGATGGCGACCGTATTGCTGGCAGCAGACGCGGTCGACACGGCACATGCCGACGGCGCCGCCTATGACGCGCTGGGGCTGATCCTCGGCGGCGGTTACTCGTCGCGCCTTGCCAAGGGCGTGGTGAATACGCAGCTGGCGCTGGGCGCGTCGGCGGGGCTATCCAATTACCGCAACGCCGGCACGTTTATGTTCCAGGCCGCGACATCGCCCGAAAACATCAAGCCGCTGATGCGCGAATTGTATGCCGAACTGCGCCGCCTGCCGGGCGACGTGACGCAGGCCGAACTCGACAAGGCCAAGGGCATGCTGGAACTCTCCCTGCGCGGCGGTTACGAGGAAAACAACGAGATTATCGACGCCTATGCGGTCGATCTGCAATCGGCGGGCAGGCTGGTGACGGAGGACGAGAAAATCAAGGCGATCAACGCCCTGACGCTCGACGATATCCGCCGCGTGGCGGCGAAGGTGCTGGCATCAAACCCGACCGCGTCGCTGATCGTGCCGCCCGGCACCGACCCCAAACTGCTGCCGACCCATGCCGAAGTGGTTGCGATGCGCGACGACAAGAACTGGCAGAAACCGGCCAATACCAACAAGCCGAAACCGCCGCAGGCCGCGTGAAGCGGGCTTGCTTTCGCGGGCATAACCGATAAGATGCGGAGGAACAACCGGGTTCCTCCGCATTTTTCATGAAATCCCTCTTCCGCGATGTCTGGTCTCTCTCCGCGCCGTACTTCCGGTCCGCCGACCGCAAAATGGCATGGCTGCTGCTGGCCGTGATCGTGGGCATGAGCCTGTTCGATGTTTATTTGAGCGTGCTGTTCAACGAATGGAACAACGATTTTTACGATTCATTGCAGAACACGGACAAAAAAGCGTTTTATGACGCGCTGTTCAAATTTTCATGGCTGGCGGCGCTGTTCATCATCAACGCGGTCTATCGCCTGTACCTGAACCAGATGCTCCAGATCCGCTGGCGGCGCTGGATGACCGGCCAGTATTTGGATAAATGGCTGTCACGCCAGTCGTATTACCGCCTGCAGGTTGCGGGCAATCCGGCGGATAACCCCGACCAGCGTATTACGGAAGACATCAACCAGTTTATCTCGCTGACGCTCGACCTGACGCTCGGCCTGCTGTCATCGGTGGTTACGCTGTTTTCGTTCCTGTTTATCCTCTGGACGCTGTCGGGTGATTTCTCGTTCACTGTCGCGGGTTATGCCGTTACGATCCCCGGTTATATGGTCTGGTTCGCGCTGGGCTATTCGGTTGCGGGCACCTGGATCACATCGAAACTGGGACGCCCGTTGATCGCGCTTAATTTCGACCAGCAGAAATACGAAGCCGATTTCCGCTTCAGTCTGATCCGCCTGCGCGAAAACGCTGAAAGCGTCGCGTTCTATCACGGCGAAGCGCAGGAAAAGCAGGGTTTCGTCGCGCGCTTCGGCCGCGTTTTCGACAATTACTGGCAGATCATGAAGCGGCAGAAAACGCTTACATGGTTCACCTCCGGCTATTACCAGATCGCGATCATCTTCCCCTATGTGGTCGCGGCACCGCGTTTTTTTGCGGGGCAGATCAAGCTGGGCGGCCTGATGCAGACGGCATCCGCCTTCGGGCAGGTGCAGGGCGCGCTGTCGTACATCATCGGTGCCTATACCAGCATCGCCACATGGAAATCCGTCATTGCGCGTCTGACCGGATTCAC